>NZ_JBHWVI010000016.1:0-78151 GCF_042737005.1 Streptomyces sp. NPDC060027 | reverse complement strand
GGAGTAGGTGAGTGAGGGAGACGCACGAGGCCCCGGCCGCCCGCCGGGGCCTCGTGCGCCGTATGCCGTGCTGACGCGCCGTATGCCGTGCTGACCTCAGCTGTGGTGATGTCAGCTGGCCGTGGTGATGTCAGCTGCGGTGACGTCACCTGTGGTGATGTCAGCCGTGTGCCGTTCCGGCCTCCCGCGAGGCCGGAACGGCACAGGACGGTGTCAGCCCGCCTTTCCCGCAGCGTCCTCGTGCGTGTAGTAGCGGTAGAAGGCCACCGCGAACACGCCCACGGCGACCGCCAGCGACATGAACACGGACCGCAGGACGGTCGCGTCGGTCTGGCTGTACAGGAAGCCGAACGCACAGCCCGCGAACGCGGCCCACATCACCGCGTGCAGTTCGCGCCGCATCATCGGCGCCAGCGCGCGGACGCCGATGTAGGCCGCCGCGAACGCGATGGCGCACACGAAGCCGAACAGCACGTTCCAGCCCGTGATCGCACCGGTGTCCCGGTTGATGGCGGCGGCCCAGAAGCCGTAGACGAGACCGGCGCCGACGGGTACCGCCCACTTCGCGATCGTGTGGGTCTGCGCCCCGAAGACGTCGGTCGATCCGGATGTACTCGCTTTCCCTGAAACGGGTGCGGCGTGAGCCATGGGAGGACTCCTCTCTGCTCGCCCCCCGCCTTCCAGGTCACACCTCGCCGGAGCCCCTGGCAAGTCGGGACGGGAGGCCCGTCGCAGGGCTTCTGCGAGGGGCGTCCGCCGGTCGTCGACGGCCGGCCCGCCGGGACGCGTCGATCATGGGCGCGGGCCGCGCCGGGATGCGGTGATCATGGTCGCGTGCTTCGCTGAGGTGCATGAAGCTCGTACTCTTCGGCGCCACCGGCATGGTCGGCAGCCGTATCGCCACGGAGGCGTCGGCACGCGGACACCAGGTTGTCGCGGTCAGCCGGTCCGGGCAGTCCCCGGTGCCCGGGGTCGCCTCGACGGCGGCCGACGCCTCGGACCCGGCGAAGGTCGCCGAGCTCGTGGCCGGCGCGGACGCGGTGGGGTCGGCATGCGTCCCGCCCCGGGACGGCTCCGATCCCCGCGAACCCTTCCTCGTCCTCAACCAGTCCCTGGTGGACGGCGTCCGGACGGCCGGGGTGCGGCGGCTCGTGATCGTGGGCGGCGCGGGCACCCTGGAGGTCGCGCCCGGTCAGGCCGCCTGTGACCTCCCCGACTTCCCGGAGACCTACCTTCCCGAGGCCCTGGCCCACCGCGACGCCCTCGCCTTCTACCGGGCCTACGTCGACGACCTCGACTGGACCTACATCTCGCCCGCCGCCGAGATCGGTCCGGGCGAACGCACGGGCGAATTCAGGATCGGCGGCGACCGCATGCTCACCGATGCCGAAGGCCGGAGCCGGATCAGCGCCGAGGACTACGCGATGGCCTTCGTCGACCAGTTGGAGATGCCCGTCCACCCGAACGGCCGGATGTCGGTCGCGTACTGAGCGCACGGAACGGGAGGCGGTACGGCGAGGTGGCCGCCCATAGATCCCTACGCGGCAGACTCCCGCGCGCCGGGCGGCCGGACGACGTCCAGCGGCAGAAGCCCCTGCGTGCGCGCGGGCGGAGCATCGCCTGGGTGCCGCCGCTGCTGCTGCTCGTCGCGATCGCGCTGCTCGACGCGAACACCTCCGGCAGGTTCCGGATCATCTCCTGGGTGGCGCTGGTACCGGCCATCACCGCCGCGATCTGCGGGGTGCTGGGCACGGCGACCCTCGCGGTGCTGTCGCTGCTCACCTACAGCGCCGTGGACAGGTCGTGGCCGCACGAGTACCGGACGGGGCTGCCCGATTTCATCCTCGTCCTGGCGGGCGGCGTCCTCGCGGTCCTCGCCTGTTCGGTGCGGGTGCGCGGTGAGCGGCGCATGCTGCACATGCGGGACGTGGCCGAGACGACCCGCCGGACCGTGCTGCGCCCGATGGCGCCGGGCTGGGGCGGCCTGGACCACGCCGCCGTCTACCTCGCCGCCGACAGCGAGGCCCGCGTCGGCGGCGACTTCTACGACATCCAGCCCGGCCTGCACGGCACCCGCCTGCTGCTCGGCGACGTCCAGGGCAAGGGACTCGCGGCGGTGGAGGCGGCGGCCGCGCTGCTCGGCACGTTCCGCGAGGCGGCGTACCACGAACAGGTCCTCACCACGGTCGCCGGCCGGCTGGAGATCCGGATGCTCCGGCACGTCCGCTACTGCGCGGCGCTCGGCCGCGACGAGGGCGACCGTTTCGCGACCGGCGTCCTGGTCGCCTTCCCCGAGGACACGGCGGCCACCGTCGAGGTCATCAACTTCGGCCACGAACCTCCGCTCGTGGTCACTCCCGACGGCGTACGGAGCCTGCCGCCCGGGGACGGACTGCCGCTCGGACTGAGCGAGTTGACGTCCGCGCCGCCGCCGGTGCTGCGGGTTCCGCTGGCTCCCGGCGAGACGCTGCTCCTGGTCACGGACGGTGTGACGGAGGCCCGCGACGCGGCGGGCGACTTCTTCCCGCTCCGCGACGCCCTCGTGAAGGCGCTGGCCCGGGACCCGCGCACCGCCGACCCGCGCCTCCTCGTGCGGTTCGTCCGCGACGGCACCCTGGACCACTGCGGCGGCCGGCTCGCCGACGACACGACGATCTTCGCCGTACGGCGCCGGGCTCCCGGCGGTCGGCGGACGTAGCGGGGACGGCGGACAGGGACGTCAGGTCCCGTCGGGCGGGGGTGAGTTCGCACGCCGCGCGTCCCCTCTTTGCATGCGCAGCGGTTACGGTGCTGACGTACCTGATCGATGGGGGAGGGAACCTATGCCCGGAACCGTGCTGCTTCTCGCGGCCTCGCCGGTGGGCAAGGGGTGTCTGGTGGACGCGGCCTCCGTGCTCCCCGTGCTCGCGGCCGTCGCCCCGTCGGTGCTCTCGGGCACCGAGACCGCGAACGTCGTGGAACTGGCCGACCCGTTGGAGCCGCAGGCCGTGCTGACCCGGCTGCGCGCGGCCGCGACGGCTCCGGGACCGCTGACGATGTTCGTGACCGGGCAGCTCCAACTGGACCGCCGCCAGCGGCTTCCCCATCTCGCGCTGGCCCGCACCACCCCGGCGACGGTCCGCTACACGGCGTTTCCCTGGCACTGGGTCACCGAGGAACTCCGGCTGCGTCCACCGGGCCTGACGAGCGTCTTCGTCGACCTGCACACGGACGCGGACACCTGGACGCACCTCGCCGGGCGCCCGCTCGCGGTGGGTCCGGCGACCGCCCTGTACGGCCGGGTCGCCCCGCCGCCGCCCCGTCGTACGGTGGCGCAGCCGACGTACATGAGAGCCGTCGCCACCATCCTTCGCAGTGGCCACCGGCCTCCCCTCCTCCAGCTCCACCAGCAGGCCCTGACGAGGACGTCGGGCGAGGACGCGACGGCCCGGCCGGGGGCGCCGGATCTGCTGTTCGCGCCCGGGCAGGGCGGTCCGGGTGCGCCGGCTTCCGCCGCTGCCCCGGTTGCGGGTGCGGTGGTCGCGGAGACCGTCGCGCCACCGTTCCCGCCCGGTCCCGGGCAGTCCTGGGCCGGGCAACCGTGGCCCCCGGCCCCGGGGTTCACGACCGTGACGTCTCCGCCGCCGCTCCCGCAGGCCCCGCCACCCGCTCCGTTCGCGGCGCCCGCCCCGCAGGTGCCGCCCGCGCCGCTCACACCACCCGAGCCGCCACTCGGCGCACCGTCCGGGGTGGAGCCGTCCGCCCCTCCGGGGTCCCGGCCGCCGGCCCCGCCGCAGCCGATGCTGGAGGCCATCCCCGACCAGGCGCAGCGGCAGGAGAGTTCACCGTCCTCCGATCCCCATGGGGAGATCACCGCCGCCGTCCGGGCCGGACGGCACGGTGAGGCCGTCGGGTTGGCGGGCCGCCGCGAGGAGGAGGCGCTGCGCGCGTACGGGCCCGGCTCCGAGCAGGTGCTGCACTGGATGGAGGTGCGGGCGGATCTGGCGATGTTCGCGGGGGACCCGGAGCGCAGCTGCCGTACCTGGCTGGCGGTCGCGGTGGCCCGGCTGGACGCGGGGCAGGCCGCGGACGCCCCGGAGGTGGAGTCGGCGGTGGACCGCGCGCACCACCAGTGGGGCCGTGTCGACGACCCGGCGCGGGCCCGCGAACTCGGCGCGGAACTGGCGCGGTTGCGGCTGCGCGTGCCCGGACGCCGGGAAGGCGCGCTGGACCACGTCCAGGAGCAGCTGCGCCAGTTGCAGACGCAGGCCTGAGGCCGGGAGGGTCTCAGTCGCCGACCGCCAGGGACGCCAGCGCCCCCGACACCAGGGTCCGTACGCCCGGCGCGAGCGTGCACAGGTCGGGGGCGAAGTGCGGACTGTGGTTGCTGGGCACGGCCGCGAGCCTGGTCATGAGGTCGTCGCCGCCCGGGGCCGCGTTCCAGACGTCGGCCGGGGTGCTGGTCACGAACCAGTAGGAGTAAGGGATTTCCCCGGCGGCGAGCCGTGGGAAGTCCTCGCTGCCCATGGCCGGACCGGGGTCGAGGATCGTCCCGGCACCGAAGACCTCGCCGTGCACGGCGGCGGTCCGCCGGTCGGTGTCGGCGTCGTTGACGGTCACCGGGAAGTCGCCGCCCACGGTGATCCCGGGCTCGGCCGGGCAGCCGGCGGCCGCGCACTCGCCCGCCGCGACGCGTCGCACGGCGGCGATCATCCGCTCCCGCACCTCCGCCGACTGGGTCCGCAGGTTCAGGGAGATCCGGGCCTCGGACGGGATGATGTTGTGCCGGGTGCCGGCCTCGATCCGCCCCACCGTCAGCACGGCGGAGTCCCGGGCCGCGACCTCCCGGCTGACGACCGTCTGGAGCCGCGTCACGATGTACGCCGCCGTCACCACCGGGTCGACGGTCGCCTCGGGCCGCGAACCGTGGCCGCCCCGCCCGTGCACGACGATGTCGATGTCCGTCGAGGCGGACATGATCAGCCCCGGGGAGTGCGCGTACAGCCCGGCGGGGCCGGGTGCCGCGTGCTGGGCGAGCAGGACGCCGGGCCGCGGGAAGCGTTCGAGGAGCCCGTCGGCGACCATCCGGGCGGCGCCCTCGCCCGTCTCCTCGGCGGGCTGCCCGACCAGCACCAGCGTGCCGGACCAGGTGTCGCGCCCGGCGGCGAGCGCCTCGGCGGCACCGGCCAGCCAGGTGACATGCAGGTCGTGACCGCAGGCGTGCATGACTCCGTCGGTCCGTGAGGCGTACGGCAGCCCGGTCTGCTCGGCGACGGGCAGCGCGTCCATGTCGGCGCGCAGCAGGACGGTGGGCCCGTCCCCGTTCCGCAGGACGCCGACAACGCCCGTACCGCCGACGCCCTCGGTCGTGTCGTACCCGGCCCTGCGCAGCCGCTCGGCGAGGGCGGCGGCCGTGCGGTGCTCGCGCAGCGACAGCTCGGGATGCCGGTGCAGGTCGCGGTAGAAGTCCTCCAGGGCGGGGACCGGGAGGTCGGCGGTGAGGTCCAGCGCGATGCGGGCGGCGGCAGAGGTCACGGGCCCAGCGTAAGCGGCGTGTGTCCCTCGTACGGGGGATTGGGAGCGGCCGTACGGCCATGGCGCCGCCGTCCGTCGTCCCCTGGACGGCCGGGACGGGGCGGGATGCCACCCCTTCTCGGTCGGCGGCCGTGTCCATGACGGGCAGAGCGCGTCCCCCGGGCGCGTTCGCCGTCCACAGCGTGTGGACGGGGGCGGCCGGGGACGGCAATGGCTCCGAAGGACCTGGTGGGGGCACGCACCCGGACGGGGGTGCGTCCGGTTCAGCGTCCCGCGGGGAGTCCCTGATGTCCGGCCGTCTTCGGAGCGGTGTGTGCGGCGGGGGCCGGTCCTGACGCCCTCGCGGGACCGACGTTCGCCACCGTGACCAGCGCGGCGACCGCGATGACGGCGGCGAGAAACCCTCTGGAGTAGCGCGCGAAAATACGTCGGAGCACGGTGACCTCGCAACAACAGCGGCGTATTAAGCAGGCTTAATCCGCCGCTTAACGTAGAGGTTCTCGTCCTCCCATCGCAAGAGGGTCAAGGGGAGTTGGACGAGAGTCAACAACAGGCCGGACTTAACTCGGCTTAATGGCATGCTTAACCCATGGCGGAGCGGGACGACCCGGAGATCATCGGGCGCAGGGTGCAGCAGCTGCGTACGGAACGCGGCCTGACGCAGAAGCAGTTGGCGGAGCCCGCGTACACCCCCGCGTACATCTCCACCCTGGAGGCCGGACGGGTGCGGGCCTCCGAACCCGCGCTGCGGCACATCGCCGGCCGGCTCGGGGTCGCCTACGAGGAGCTGGCCACCGGGCGGCCCGCCCACCTCGCCACCGACCTGCGGCTGCGGCTGACCGACGCGCAGCGCACGCTCGCCACCGGAGAGGCCGAGGTGGCCGCCGACGTCTACACCGCGCTGCTCGCCGAGGCGGAGGCGCACGGACTGGTCGCCGAGCAGGCCGCGGCGCTCCTCGGTCTCGGCGAATGCGCGCTGGACGTCGGGGACTTGGAGACGGCGCAGCGGCGCTTCGAGGAGTCGGAGCAGCGGATGGGGGACGCGCCGCTGCCGCAGCGGGTCCCCGCCGTGCGCGGCCGGGCGGTCTCCCATTACCTCGCCGGTGAACTCCGGTACTCCTGCTACCTGTTCGAGTCAACCCTCGACGAGCTCAACCGGACGGGCCTGCACGACCCCGACGCGCTGCTCCTGCTCTACACGGGAGTCATCGCGCCCTACATGGACATGGGCGCGCACGCCCGGGCCGCCCAGGCCGCCGAGTTCGCGCTCGCCCTCGCGCCCCAGGTCGGCGATCCGGCCCTGGTGGCGCGGATGCACCGGTCGGTGGCGCGGACGATGATCGCCGAGGGGCGGATCGCCGAGGCCGACGTCTCTCTCGCCAAGGCCGCCGAGCTCTACCGGCAGCTCCAGATCCGCACCGAGCTCGCCAACTGCCACTGGATGCGCGGTTACCTGTACGCCCAGAACGGCGAACTGGAGAGCGCCGAGGACGAGTTGCGCGAGGCGCAGGCCATGCTGTCCGCCAAGCGGGCCGCGCTCTACACCAGCCAGGTCGCGGTGGAGCTTGCCGACGTGCTGCACCGGCGCGGCAAGTCCGACGAGGCGGCCGCCCTGCTGCACCAGGTGCTCGGCGACCTGAACTCCGAACGGGGTGCCATCCACGCGGCGGCCGCGCACCGCCTGCTCGGCATCATCGCCGAGGACGCCCGGGACACCGAGGCGGCGGAGGAGCACTATGTGCGGGCGATGAGCCTGCTGGAGCGGGCGGGCGCGGCCGGGGACCTGGCGGACCTGTGCCGGCTGCTGGGCGACCTGCTCCGCCGTACGGGCCGGGTGGAAGCCGCCCTGGACGCCTACCGCACGGGCCTCGGCCATCGCACGGCCCCGGGCACGACGACCCTGGGCCCGGCCCCGGCGCAACCGCCTCTCTGACCCGCACCTGCGTCACGCCCCTCCGGCACCGGACCTGACGCACCGGCCGCTCGGACGCCGGAGGTGGCGGGCGCTGGAGACGGCGGGCGCGGCGGAGACGGCGGGTGCTGGAGAAGGCGGGCGGCGGAGGCGTCAGTTCATGCGTTCCACCGCGTCCTTCGCCTCCTTCAGGCCCGCGCCCGTGGCCTCCCGGTAGGCCTTGATCGCCTGGATCTTCTTGCCGTCGCGCAGGAAGGCGGTGACCTGCGGAAGGTGCGGCGGGTCCTCGCGGATTCCGAGGTGGTCCAGGATCAGGTCGAGCCGGCGCTCGATGTGGGCGATCCTGCGGTCGGTGCGGCCGAGCTTGCTCTCCAGGCCGGCGAAGCCCGCGATCACGAGCGCGGCGAGAACGAAAAGACCTGTTATTTCCATGGTCACTGATCCTAGAGTGCCTCGCCCGGAGAGCCGATGCGGCGCAACAGGCCGAGCAGCGTTGCCCGTTCGTCTTCGTCGAGCGGGCCGAACGACGCGGTGAGGACTTCGCGCGTGACGGCACGGCCTGCTGTCAGGACACGCTCCCCGGCCTCCGTCAGATGGTGCTCGATACGGCGGCCACGACCGGGACGGCGCTCGATGAGGTGCTGGGCCGCGAGCCGGGTGGCAAGGGTGCCGAAGGCCTGGTCGCCCTGGAAGGTCGCGACCGCCAGCTCGTGCGCGGACGCTCCCGGCGTACGGGAGATCGCCCGCAGCGCGTCCCACTGCGCCAGCGTCGTGCCGACCGACGCGAGGCGGGTGTCGAGCGTGCGGTGATGCCGGTACTGCGCCTCTTTCACGGCACGCCCCAGTTCCTCGACATCGACGGGGCCGGGGGGCGTGTCCGCGCCGACGCCGATGGAGGCGGCAAGGCCCGCTGAAGGAGCAGCAGCAGAAGTAGAAGCGGAAGCGGAAGCGGGGACAGGGGTGGGGGCTGCGGCTCGGGGCCCGGGTTCCTCATGGTTCGCGCTCATGTCCGCATCCTAATCCAGAATCTAAGCTTGCGTATATACGCATGCGTAGATAGCGTGAGGCGCATGACCGACACCGAGTTCCGTACCCGCACCGTCTTCCCGCGCCCCGACCTTCCCCTCGTCCTCACCGAGACCGGCCCCGCCGACGGCAGGGTCGCGCTCGTCCTGCACGGCGGGGGCGGGCCGGCCACCGTCGAGGGCATCGCCGCGCATCTGGCCGCCCGGCACGGCATGCGCGCCGTCGTTCCCACGCACCCCGGCTGGAACGGGACCGGGCGTCCCGACTGGTTCACCGGTGTCGACGACCTGGCGATCGCCTATCTGCACTGGCTGAGGGACGAGGGCCACCGCGACGTCCTCGTCGTCGGTTCCTCGCTCGGCGGCTGGACCGGCGCCGAGATGGCCTTCCGCGACGACGGCACGGTCATCGGTTCGCTGGTGCTGGTCAACGCGGCGGGAGTGGCCGTCCCGGGAGAAACGGTCCGCGACATCTTCGCGCTCCGGCCGGACGAGATCGCCACGTACTCGTTCCACGATCCGGCCCGGTTCGCCGTGGACCCCGCCACCCTCACGGAGGAACGGATCGCGGCCCAGCGGGCCAACCTGGCCACCCTGCGCGTGCTGGCCGGTGACCCGTACATGCACGACCCGAAGCTGCTGAACCGGCTCGGCCGGGTGCGGATCCCGGTCCTCGTGCTGTGGGGCGAGAGCGACCGGATAGTGACGCCCGGGTACGGGCGGGCCTACGCGGAGGCGTTCGCCCGGGGGCGGTTCGAGCCGATCGCCGAGGCCGGTCACCTGCCGCACATCGAGCGGCCCGAGGCGACGTTCGCCGCACTCGACGCCCACCTCGACACGCTCTAGCCGCCCGGGGTTCGCGAACCCGTGCCCGAGCCCGCTGTCACCGCGCCGCGCCCCCGTTCACTCCTGCCGGAGTCGACGACCGGGGTCTGTCCGAGGCTCCCGAGGTCTCGACGTCGATCACGGCTCCCGGCGACAGCTGCTGGTACAGCCACTTGGCGTCCGCCTGGCGCAGGCCGATCCAGCCGCTCGTGCGGTCGTGGGCGCCCGGGGCCTTCTCGTCGAACGTCATGGTGGCGATGAAGTTCTCGGAGCCGTCGGAGGCGCCGAGCACGATCACCCAGGGGGCCTTGATGTCGTACTTGTCGTTGAATCCGAGGTCCCGGGCGGTGAGCACACCGACGGCCTTCTTCCTCACGACCGTCATCCGGCCGGTCGGCGTGGGTGTCTTCACCGTGCCCGCGCTGATGGGGAGTTGACGGCCCGCTACCGACAGCACGCGCCGACCCAGGTCCACCGTGGCGTCCGGCGTCGCCGGCGGGGGCGCGGTGACGGTGGGGCTCGCGGCCGGGGGCAGCTCGCGGTCCGTGCCGCCGCCCAGGCTCAGCGCGAAGACCAGGGCGAGGGCTCCCGCGACGGAGGTGCCGGCCGCGGCCAGCGCCGTACGGCGGCGGCGTCGGCGGCGTACCGCGCGGCCACGGATCTCCGCACCGGTCAGCGTGGGCGGCTTCTCGCCTTCGGCGGCCAGCTCCCGCAGGTCGAAGGTGAGTTCATCGGACACGGCCGTCCTCCCTCTCACCCCTGCCCGACGGACCCGCGGAGTCCGGCGGACGCGCGGAGCCGGCCGAGTCCGCCGAATCCTCCGAGAGCACCCGTGCCAGCGCGGCCCGGCCACGGGACAGCCGGGCCTTGACCGTGCCGACGGGGGCACCGGTTTCGGAGGCTACCTGCTCGACACTCAAGTCGCACAGATGGTGCAGAACGATCGCCATCCGCTGCGCTTCGGGCAGGGTGCGCAGCGCGGCGACCAGCGTGGTGCGCTCGGGGCCGGGGCCCGGGGTGTGCTCGGGCGGCGGTGTGCGCCGCACCAGCTCCAGCCAGCGGCGCGCGCGGCGCCAGCGGCTCACCGCGAGCCGTATCGCCACGGTCCGTATCCACGCCTCGGGCGCCCCGTCGGCGAGGAACTCCCGCCGCCGGTCCCAGGCGCGGACGAACGCCTCCTGGACGACGTCCTGCGCCTCGCCGTGGTCCCCGGTGAACGCGTAGAGCTGGCCGGCCAGTCGGGGAAACGCGGTCGCGTAGAACGCGTCGAACTCTTCCTCGGTCATGCCCCCCGCCGGAATGTCCGGAGTTTTGTCGGCCGGGTGCAACCCGGCCGCCCCTGCCGTGCGTACAGGTCCCGTACGTCGAACATCGAAACACACCACAGGGGGATCACCATGACCACGGGACTGAGAAGCGGCCGCCGCCGGTTCGCCGGCGTCTGGAGCGCCGCGGCCGTGTGCGCGCTCGCGCTCACCGGTTGTTCGGCGCAGGCACTGACCGACGGAGGCAGGGGTACGGACGCGGGGCGGGCCGGCGGGGCGGCTGTCACGGGGACCGCCGAACCGACGGGCAAGGCGGCTCCCAAGCCCTCCGCGACGCCGCCCAAGTCCCTGACGGGCGCGCACATCAACATCGCGGACGGGCAGACCGTGGGGGTCGGCATGCCGATATCGGTGACCTTCGACCATCCGATACCGGTGTCCGAACGAGCCGATGTGGAACGGCAGCTGAAGGTCACCGCCGATGTCGAGGGGTCCTGGGGCTGGGTCAGGGGCCACAACCTGTTCGACGGGCAGCGCGTCGACTTCCGGCCGCGCGCGTACTGGAAGCCCGGCACGGCGGTCACCGTCCGGGCCGGAGCCGGAATCACTAGGCATTTCACGGTGGGCCGCTCCCTCGTCGCCACGGTGGATGTCCGTACACACTTCATGACGGTCGAGAAGGCCGGTTCGTCGCGCCGCGTGCCGATCACGGCGGGTGCGCCGGGCATGGACACCTGGAACGGCACGATGGTCGTCTCCGACAAGGCCACCAAGGTCTTCATGGACTCGCGGACCGTCGGCCTCGGCGACGCGTACGCGGGCAATTACTACTACGCCGTCCACCTCACCACCTCGGGCACCTACCTCCACCAGAACCCGAAGGCGAACATCGACGGCGGGCACCGGAACGTCACCCACGGCTGCGTCGGACTCGCCACCGACGGCACGGCGAAGAGGTTCTTCGACGAGGTCATCCCCGGGGACGTCGTCAAGGTCGTCGGCTCCCGCGACACGGTCGCCGTCGGCAACGGCTACGGCGACTGGAACCTGACCTGGGACCAGTGGCGGGCGGCGAGCGCGCTCGCCTGACGTACACCCGCGCGAAAAAGTCGTCGGCCGGTGTCATCCGGCCCCCGGGCGCCGGGAGTTTGTAGGAGGGGAGGGTGCCCTCCCGCCGTCCGAACGCCGGGTACATCACGAGGAGTTGTCCGTTCATGACAGGAACGCAGAAGTGCATGGCCGTCGCGGCGGTCGTCGCCCCCGCACCGGTCGGGGCGCCCACGGTGTACGCCGCCGAGGGCACGGTGTACTCCCGGCTGGACCTGAACTGAGCATGTGGGCGGGGGTGCCGGGCCGTCCGGGTCCCGGCTCCGCCGCCTCCCTCCGCCCCCCACGCACCCGACCCGAGGGACCGCAGGTCGTGCCGCACAACCCCATCGACACCCCCGAAGTCCACACCGACAGCGGGGACTTCGCCGAGTACGCCACCGCCGCCTGGCCCCGCCTGGTGCGCACCGCGCACATGCTCACCGGCGACTTCCACGAAGCCGAGGACCTCGTCCAGACCACCCTGGCCAAGGTGTACGCCCGCTGGCGGCGCATCCCCGGCGACGACATCGACTTCTACGTGCGCCGGTCGCTGGTCAACAACAACATCAGCCGGACGCGCAAGAGACGGGTCGCCCAACTGCTGATGCCGTTCGTTCCCGAGCGGGCCCACCAGCGCGAGCCGGGACACGCGGAGGCCGTCACCCAACGGGCCGCCCTGGACACGGCGTTGGCCGCACTGTCGGCACGCCAGCGCGCGGTGCTGGTGCTGCGCTACTGGGAGGACCTGGGCGAGGCCGAGACGGCCCAGTTGCTCGGCTGCTCGGTCGGCACCGTCAAGACCCATGCCCGGCGCGGCCTGCAAGCGCTGCGGGCCCATCCCCTGTTCACCGGCCGTCACCCCGTCTCCGGAGCCCGCCCATGAACCACTCGTCCCGTTCCGCGCGCACGTCGGCCGAGGCCGAGCGGCTGCGCGAGGTGTTCGCCGAGGCCGCGTGCGACGTCACGCCCTCCGCCGTGCCGTTGGGCGCCATCGAGCGCGAGGGCCGACGGCTCCGGCGGCGCCGCCGGAGCGCCGTGCTGGGGGCCGCCTGCGGGGCGCTGCTGGTGCCGCTCGCCGTCGTCGGACTCCGCGACGGCGTGGCCTCCGGTCCCGCGGGGCCGCTGACTCCGCCCGCCGGCGGTGGCTCCAGCACGAGCCCCTCCCTCTCCACGGGGGCCGCGAGGGTGCGGGTCGTGGCACCCGGCGAGCGGGTGCGGGTGACGACCGGCACCGAGATGTGGCTGACGAAGGACGGCACGCACTGGACGGAACCCGGCATGCCCACCCAGTCCAGCAACGTCGTGGACGGCAACCTCGACATGAACGGCCCCGGTGTCTCGTTCCGGTTGTCCCCCCGGGGCGACGGCCGCGGGTTCCTCTCCGGGGTCTTCCACGGAACGGGTGAACCGGCCCGCGTCGAGCTCACGACCCCCACGGGCGTCGTCCACGCCACCGCCCTGACCCTCGCGGGCAGGCCCGGCTGGGGTGCCTGGTACGCGGTGACGACGACACCGGCCTCCCCGGCCCCGGACGAGACCTCGACCGGCGACCCGTGGAGAGTCACGGTGTACGACTCCTCGGGCAGGGCGATCGCACGTCAGGGGTACCGGCCGTGAAGGGCGGACGTGCCCTGACGCGCGGGGCGGCACCGCGGAGCGCGCGGGCCGTGCCGGGCCGGCGCACGCGCACCCGGACCCTGACGGGGACGACGGCCCCCCGGCGGCGCTCCCGCATCCGGGCGGGGAGGGGGACTGCCCCTCACGCGGAGCGCGTACGCCCGGGAGCGCGCGTCCGGGCCGGACTCGGCCGGTTCCTCCACGACCGCCGGGTGAAGGCCCGCCGCACCCGGGGCCGTCGGCTGCGCCGTGCGCTGATCGCCCTGCTGGTCCTCGTGCTCACGCTCGTGGGCGCGGGGGTGGTGGCGTACCGGCTCACCGTGATCCCCGACCCGCACCCGGAGACCGCGATGCAGAGCACGGTCTTCCTCGACACCCGGGGCGACTACCTGGGGCGGCGCGGCCCGGTGGACCGGCAGGCGGTCCCGCTCGCCCAGGTGCCGCGCCATGTCCAGGAGGCGGTCATCGCGGCGGAGAATCGTTCCTTCCGCACGGACACCGGAATCTCGCCGACCGCGATCGCCCGGGCGGCCTGGTCCACGGTGAGCGGCGGAGGCCGGCAGGGCGGCTCCACGATCACCCAGCAGTACGTGAAGAACGCCCTGCTCAGTCCCCAGCAGTCGCTGTCCCGCAAGGCACGGGAGGCGTTGATCGCGATCAAGCTGGACCGCACCCGGTCGAAGGACGAGATCCTGGAGGGCTACCTCAACACGGTCTACTTCGGCCGCGGTGCCGCGGGCATCCAGGCCGCCGCGCGCAACTACTTCGGCGTCGACGCGGCCCGTCTGTCGGTCAGTCAGGGAGCCGCCCTCGCCGCCGTCGTCAACATCCCCTCGTACTACGAGAAGGCGGGCTCGGACGCCGCGGTGACGGCGAAACTGACGCGCCGCTGGGAATGGGTGCTGGACGCGATGGCCGACAGCGGGGCGATCACACCGGCCGAGCGCGCCGCGGCCCGCTTCCCCGCGTTCCGCTTCTATCCGCCGGGGGCCACGGACGGCCAGCGCCAGTACCTGATCGACGCGGCCGGAGCGGAGGCCGCCGACCGGCTCGGCGTCACCCAGGACGAACTGGCCCGCGGCGGTTACACCGTCCGCACCACCTTCGACCTCACCGCCCAGGACGCGGCGGCGGAACCGGCGGCCGGCCCGGCGGCGGCCGAGGGCACCCGGCTCCACTCCGCCGTGGTCGCGCTGGTGCCGGGCGACGGCGCGGTCCGGGTGCTGTACGGCGGTGCGGACTACGCCCGGCAGCCGTTCAACAACGCGTTGGCCGGAGCGGTGGAGGCGGGCACGGCGATGGAGCCGTTCACGCGGGCCGAGCTCGGCCCTCCGCTGGCCGCGCTGCCGAAACGCGCCGCGCCCTCCCCGCTCGCGCTGGCGGCCGCGTACGCCACGGCGGCGGCCGGCGGCCGGTACGCCGAGCCGTACACCGTCCAGAAGATCACCCGGGACGGCCGCACCCTCTACGCGGCCCGCCCGCACACCCGCACCGTGATGGACCCGCTCTCCGCGCAGCTCGTCACCAAACTCCTGCACTCCGCCCCGGGACCCCGGGGCGTGTTCACGGGTGGCGCCGGAACCCGCACCCTGTGGAGGACCACGTACGACGCGAAGCTGTCCACCACGGTCGCCCTCTTCGCCCAGCATCCCGCCCACGGCCGGCACCCGGCCCGCACCGCCCAGCTCCCCTCCACGGCGGCGGAGCTGGCCGCCGATGTCGTGGCGGGCGTCATGAACCGGCTCGATCCCGTCGCCGCGTGGCCGGTCCGGGCCCCCGGTCCGGCATCCGGGGGCTGATGAGAAGCCGCGTGGCGGCGTCGTCGTGGGCTCCTGGCGGGCCGACCCGCCCACGGCGGGACGGCACGCGGGTGTCCGCGCCGTCCGCCCCGTGGGCCGACCGCGGAGCGCCCGCGCACGCCCCCGGATTCCGCCACGGTGGCGGCCCACGAACCCGGTCCGGGGCGGGTCCCGACCGGGGTACGGGTCCGCGTCCGGCCGGGCCTGTGACCCGTCGACGCGATCTGTCCGGTCCACGACATGCCCGTCCGGAGGACGTTTCCGCGTGCCGGGATGATCGCGGAACGCCCACCCCGAGGGCTGACCTCCGGGAACGCGAGGCAGACCGGGCCGGGACCGCTCACCGGGGTCCCGGCCCAACGCGTTCCGGAGCGGTCCGGGACGTCGAGTCGGAGCGGGATCGAGACCATCAAGCCCTACCGCCCGCAGGAATAGGGCCCATACTGGAATCACGATGAGTAAATCCTCCGCGCCCCGGCGCCACCTGCCCACCAGCCCCTTCGCCGCACCCGTCGTCCCCGTGGCCAAGGAGTTCAGCCTCGGAGACCGCGTCTCCCACGACCAGTACGGCCTGGGCACGATCGTCGGCGTCGAAGAGGGCATCGCGATGCTCGTCGACTTCGGCGCCCGCCAGGTCCGCGTCCTGAGCCCTTACACCCGGATGGACCGGCTCTGATCCGAACACACTGAAGCAACCCCGGCCCGCCACCTCAGCCCGCGGCAGCCCCCACCACAGGTTGCCGGGGCCGCGGTGCGCGGCGGTCCAGGGTGGCCACCACCTGGGTGTGGAAGCGGTCGACGGAGTCGTCGACACTGCGGATGAAGCCCGATTCGGCGTTGCCGCGGGTGTTCCCCATCCCCCGGAAGAGGGACAGTCGGAAGCCGGTGATCCGGGCACCGTTGGCGGGCAGGATGTCCGCCGGTTCGGGACGCAGCCGCTCCAGGGTGCCGCGCGGCCCGCCCGTCTCCCCGTCGACGAGGGTCTCCACGTGCAGATCTGCCGGGGCCTCGTCGAGCTGCCGCACGAGCCGCTTGGCCCAGGTGAGCGGATAGCCCTGGTCCGGCGCCGGGATCTCGATGGACGTCCGTAGCTTGCCGGTGCGCAGGTCCGCGCAGAGCGCCAGGACGCCGGGCGTTCCCTCGATGCGCAGTTCGGCGTCCAGTTTTCCGTCCAGGCACAGCCGGTCCGCGAGGGCGACGCGCCGGTCCCGGGGATCCGTGCCACGTCTGGTCCGCTGGACGGGGAGCACCTTCTGGCCCAGTTCGCCGCCGAGCCGCAGACAGACCTGCCGCACGAGCCGTTCCCAGCTCTCCACGACGTCCACGGTCCGTGCGTCGCCCTGGCACAGGGTCTCGTCGTCGATCCCGTTGCGCACGGGCACCCAGGCCGGGCCCATGTTCTGGAAGCCGTGGCATCCGGAGTTCTCGTGCTGGAGGTAGTGCAGGAGTTCCTGGAGCAGCCAGGCGTGCGAGGCGTTCGCGACGCCCTCGTGGCGGATCAGCATCTGCGCCTGGTGCGTCACCTCGGCCCAGGACAGGTGCCGGAGGGCCACCTTGTTCTTGCGCCGGCCGTCCGTCTTGACCTGGACGAGCGGGCTGCCCTCCAGCTCGACATCGTTGGACAGGGTGATCACGGCCTCGTAGCCGCGCCGGGCGGCGATGTCGACGTACGCCTGCACCTGGTCCTGCTTGAGGGCGTTGCCGTTCGTCTTGGTCTCCACGAGCGCGGTCCACAGCTTGCCCGCCCGCTCGACACGGATGACGCCGTCCGGGCGCCGGGGCGAGTCCCCGTTCGGCAGCGTGACCTCGGTGAACGTCTCCATGCGTCCGGTCGGTGCCCCGAAGCCCGCGGTCAGCCGCCGGCCGAACTCCGGCACCTGCGCCATCACCGAGAGCAGGACGGAGGTCGCCCGGGTCTCCCGTTCGCGGTCGCTCTTCAGGGCGGAGGCCGGGAAGAGCCGGGCCGTGCGCCAGGCGTCGTTCTCGGCGAGGGACTTCTTGGCCACCTTGGGCAGCGTGACCTTCTTCTTGGCCGTGCTGGGGCGCGGGGCGATTCTGGGCGGGACGGGTGCCGGGGGCCCGGGGACCACCGGCTCCACGACGGCCACCGGCCCGACCGCCTGGACGGCCACCGGCCCGCCCGCCACCGGCCCGACCGCCTCGATGGCCACCTGCCCGACCGCCTCGACGGCCACCTGCCCGACCGCCTCGACGGGCTCCTCGGCACTCTCCTCCGGCCCGGTCTCCGCCGAGTCGTCGATGTCGACGCCGAAATCGGTGGCCAGACCGGCCAGGCCGGACCCGTAGCCCTGCCCGATCGCACGGAACTTCCAGTCGCCGGCCCGCCGGTAGAGCTCGCCGAAGAGCAGGGCGCCGACAGCTCCGGCGTCCGCGACGGAATACCGCAGCAGGCCCTCGCCCGAGGTGTCCGCGAGGGTCAG
The DNA here is from genome assembly GCF_042737005.1 of Streptomyces sp. NPDC060027. Classification (NCBI taxonomy): domain Bacteria; kingdom Bacillati; phylum Actinomycetota; class Actinomycetes; order Kitasatosporales; family Streptomycetaceae; genus Streptomyces; species Streptomyces sp. NPDC060027. Next base: position 60,664 of record NZ_JBHWVI010000016.1, on the reverse strand, counting down.
CCTCAGGTCGTCGAGATCTCCGAACCCGGCCCCCTCGTAGCGGCTCGCCGCCACGACGATCCGTTCGACGTCCGCCGGGATCGCGGTCAGGTCGAAGGTGATGCGGTCCTCGTCGCCGTCGGCCGTCGGAGCCTTCCCCAGGAGCTGCACGCTCCCGTCCGGGGCGACGGGGTTGTTGTAGAAGTAGAAGTCCGCGTCACTGCGGACCTTGCCGTCGGAGGTCAGCAGCAGGACGGAGACGTCCGCGTCGCCCTCCCCGGTCGGGCTGCTCCAGCCCAGACTCACCATCACCGAACCGACGTCGGTGCTCAACGACGACAGCGCGACATTGGCACCCTTGATCATCTCGTGCACGAGGCCCCCCAGATGCACAGCCGCGCGAGCTCCCGCAGCGGCCTGTTTCCCTTGTCATGTGTGACGCGCCCCACACTCCCCGGCGCATCAGGGGAACCATATATCCGCACCAGGGACCACCGGTGTCACTTCGTCCGCATTGCTCCCGGCCCCGAACGGCCCCCATCGCGTGCCCCCCGTCATGCCCCGGCCGAGGCTGGCCGAATGACACCTCGCGCGCGTGATGAGCTGCCGTTCGATGACGTGGCCGACTTCGAGAACGCCGATCGGGGGTTTTTCGCGGCGTTCGGGCCCGCTGTGGTCCGGGCGGAGGACGGGCGGGTGGTGTGGGACGAGGCGTACGGGTTCCTCGACGGGGAGTGTCCCGGGACCGCGCACCCGAGTCTGTGGCGGCAGGCGCAGCTGTGCGCGCGACAGGGGCTCTACGAGGTCACCGAAGGTGTGTACCAGGTAAGGGGCCTCGATCTCTCGAACATCACGATCGTCGAGGGCGACCGAGGAGTGATCGTCATCGATCCGCTGATCTCCGCCGAGACCGCCGCCGCCGCGCTCGCCCTGTACCGCGCCCACCGCGGTGACCGCCCCGTCACCGGCCTGATCTACACGCACGCGCACGGCGACCACTTCGGCGGCTCCCGCGGGGTGCTGCCGCACGGCACCGAGCAGGGCGTCCCGGTGATCGCGCCGGAGGGCTTCCTCGAGCACGCCCTCAGCGAGAACGTCTACGCGGGCACCGCCATGATCCGCAGCGGCGCTGCGCACGGCGGAGCGGTACGCGGCCGACGGCGACCTGCGGTTCGCCGCCACCCTCCTGAACCATCTCGTCTTCGCCGACCCGGACGACACCGCCGCCAAGCAGGCCCTCGCCGGTGTCTACGACCGCCTCGGCCACGGCGCCGAGAACGCGACCTGGCGCAACTTCTACCTGACGGCGGCCCTGGAGCTGCGCGAGGGACCCCGGTGCTCAGCCCTGTGTCGGCGCGGGCGACTTCCCCGCCAGTACGTCCTGAAGGCGCTTGGTGCCCGCTTCGACCGCCTGCTCGGTGGAGTCGTGCTCGGTGCCGTCGAGGCCGCCGTTGGTGAGGGAGAGGGCGCTGTCGCCGACCCGCACGGTGGCGAAGTCGAGCGTCAGGGTCTCGGGGTCGCCCTCCAGCTCACCCTTCATCGTCACCCTGAGTCCCTGCCGGGCGTCCCCCACATCGGGCAGATCCGTCGAGATGACCTGGACCGTCTGCCGGTCGCCCTTGCCGTTGACGGCCGTGAACTCGTCGCACGCGTCCGGCAGCGTCTTCAGCCACTTCAGCTTGTCGTCCAGCGCCGTCTTCCCGTACGTGCCGACCTCGTAGCGCATCTGGGCGTCGTTGTCGCTGTCGTCGAAGCCGGTGACGGCACTGGCGCCCTTCGGCTCGCCCAGCAGGTCCTCGGTGTACAGCCCGTCCAGCAGCTTCTGGCACTGGGTGGCGTTCGCCTTGTCGGTGATGAAGTCCGCCGGGTCGACCGTGCTCTTGAGCAGCGCGTCGTGCCAGGTCGCCACGCCCTTCGACTCGCTCCACTGCGACCCCAGGTCGGAGTTGGTGATCAGCGCGGAGTGGGCCTCGTCCTTGGTGAGCGTGCGGACGGCTGAGGGGGAGGGCGACGCGGCGCGGGGCTCCTCGGCGACGGGTGAGGCGGAGACGGGGGACGCGGAGGCGTCCGTACGGCCGGAGCCGCTGCCGTCACCGCCGTCGTCCGAGCAGGCGGCCGTCGAGAGCAGCATCCCCGCGGTCAGGGCGGACGCGAGGAGACAGGACGGACGGTTCGTGCTCATGCGAGGGCCTCCCGAGGACGGTCCCGAGGTCGGGCTGTGTCCCCCCACGCCATCACCGGCCACGGCCTCCCACCAGCGCACCGGGCCGTCCGGGTGAGCGCGGCGCGCGGACGTCACGGCCGATGCGGGGTGCTCCCGGCCGTTACCGGACCGGGATCTGCCAAAGTGGAAAGTGATGCACGCGCCCCAGGGAAGCACCATGAGCCCCACCGACCGGTTCGACGACGACGACTACCCCGCCTACACGATGGGCCGGGCCGCCGAGCTGATCGGCGCCACCCCCGCGTTCCTGCGGGCCGTCGGGGAAGCGGGGCTGATCACGCCGCTGCGCTCCGAGGGCGGCCACCGGCGCTACTCCGCCAACCAGCTGCGTGTCGCGGCCCGCGCCCGGGATCTTGTGGGCCAGGGCACTCCCGTCGAGGCCGCCTGCCGCATCGTCACGCTGGAGGACTGTCTCGACGAGGCCCTGCGGATCAACGCGGAGCTGCGCGGGTCGACGCCGCAGGACGCCTGAGCGGGAGTCCGGGACCCTCCTGGACCGATTCTCCGCCCGGCTCGGGGATATCTGCTTCGGCCGATACAGAATTTGGTGCGCGGGTCCGCGAGGTTTTGTTATTCCCCACGCCGGGGTGAGATAGTGCGCCCCCTTCGAGGCTCGCAGCGTGCTAGTGTCGATTTCAGTTGCAGTTGTGGTTCCCAAAGTTTTTCCGGTGCATTCCGGTTGGGGCAATCATTGCGGCGACGCAGGTCCACACAGTGTGGACCTTCGAGCTTTGCCCCGAAGGAGATTTGACATGGCTACTGGCACCGTGAAGTGGTTCAACGCGGAAAAGGGCTTCGGCTTCATCGAGCAGGACGGCGGCGGCGCCGACGTCTTCGCCCACTACTCGAACATCGCCACCTCTGGCTTCCGTGAGCTCCAGGAAGGCCAGAAGGTGACCTTCGACGTCACGCAGGGCCAGAAGGGCCCGCAGGCGGAGAACATCGTCCCCGCCTAGTCCGGGACACCGGGTGGCCGGGGTTCGCACCGCAAGGTGTGGACCCCGGCCATCTGTTTTTACGGTCATTGAGTATGTGATGAACTTTTCGGCGCCCCATGCCCACTTTCCGTGGCGCCAAACTCAGCTCTTCGGTTCGACCGCACCGAATCGAGCGATCCCCGCCGACGGCGATGCGTGACGGTCGTCGTCGAGGGCGGTGCCCTGCGGATGCCGATGCGGATCCCGATGCGGATGCAGATGCGCATGCGGATGCCGATGTCATGTCGCTGTCGATGGTGATGGACCGTGTCGACCGTGAGGTGGCCGCCCACCCGCCCACCCGCCCGGACTGCGACTACGGCATGCGGTGACGGCGATGGTGTGAGCCCGCTACACCGCGAGGACCGCGCGGACGGTCTTGCCGCCGAGGCTCGTGCTGACGACCTCCAGGCTGTGCGCGAGCTGCTGGACCATCGCCAGGCCCCGGCCGCTCTCCGATTCCGCGTCCAGGACGCCGACCTGCGGCCGTCCGGGACTGTCGTCGCGGACCTCGACCGTCACCTGACCGTGCCCCAGTTGCAGGCGCAGTCTGCAGCCGCTGCGGCCGTGTCGTACGGCGTTGGCGACGAGCTCGGAGGCGATCAGCGTGGCGTCGTCCACCTGGTCGGCGGTCGGCGACGCGAGCCGTGGTCGTGGTCGGGTCAGAAACGCCGTGGTCAGTTTGCGGGCCCTGCCCGCCGAGACGGCCGTACGCGGCAGCGTGTACTCCACGCGGGCGGTCGGCCGGACGGTGCGCTGGTGCGCACGCATGACTGACACCTCTCTTCCCCCTCCAGGACAACCAGCACCCGGCCGACGGCTCCGTCCCCGTCGACAGGGACCCCGCGCGAGTCGGTGCGCGGCCGGTCCTGCCCTCGGGTGATGCCCCTCCCGGGCGATCCGCAACCAACGACCTACGTCACAAAGCCGCCACACGTCCGCGCGTGGCCCCTTCAGCGCCCCGAGTCCAGCAGGTGGAAGTCGTCGTAGTCGAACCCGGGCGCCACCACACAACTGACCAGAACCTCCTGGTCGCCGGCCGGTCGGGCGGCCTGCCAGATGCCGCCGGGGACGAGGGCCTGGGGGCGTTCCCCGGCCTCGACACGGGGACCGAGACGGACGACTTCCGGGGTGGACTGGGGGGAGTTCCCGTCGCCGCCGAGCAGCACGTCGAGGGCACCGCCGCGGTGCCACAGCCAGAGTTCGTCGGAGCGGACGGTGTGCCAGGCGGAGGTGTCGCCCGGGGCAAGGAGGAAGTAGATGGCGGAGGCGGCGGCGCGGGGGCCGGGGTAGCCGTCGGGGTGGAAGGCCTGCGGCGCGGTCCAGGTCTCGACGAACCAGCCGCCTTCCGGGTGGGGTTGCATGTTCAGGGCTGCGGCCAGTTCCGGAATCCCGGTGTCAGAAGAAGTCACCCCCTGCCTGTACCACGCGAGTTGGAAGGGGTTCAAGCAACACCCGGTGGACACCCGGGTGAGTCTGGAAAGGTGTCGGTCATGGTGACCCTTCACAGAAAGCTGCTCGGTCTGCTTCCCCGCCTCGGGGTGCGGGTGCTGGATCTCGGAGCGGGTGCCGCGGTGGTCTACCGGCGCGGTGTGCGCAGACGCGTCGCGCTCGGCCAGGGCGCGGATCTGGTGCTCAGCGGACGGACCGCGGCCTTCCGGCATGTGCCGCTCGGTGACACCGGCGCCCGGCTGCTGCTCGACGAGAAGGGGACGGCGGCCGACGAACGCAAGTTCCAGCTGGCCGCCGCGGCCTATCTCTGCGGCCAGCACGTCACCGCCCTCCTCGACCGGTACGCGGTGAACTGCGTCTTCGACGTGGGTGCCAACTCCGGCCAGTACGGGCGCCAGTTGCGCCGCTTCGGCTACACCGGCCGGATCGTCTCCTTCGAGCCGACCACGGACGCCTTCGCCAAGCTCCGGCAGGCGGCCGAGGGTGACCCCGAGTGGCAGGTGCACCAGGTCGGTCTCGGCCGGGAGGACGCCACCCGGTCGATCCATGTCGGCTGGAACAGCATGAACTCCCTTCTCCCGCCCAGTGATTACGGCAAGGGGCGCTACAAGCGCTTCGCCAGGACCCGTACCGAGGAGATCGAGGTCCGCCGTCTCGACGGGATGATGGACAAGGCGCTCGCCGGGATCACCGACCCCCGCCCCTATCTGAAGATGGACACCCAGGGCTACGACCTGGAGGTGTTCGCGGGCGCCGGAGACCGGGTCGCGGAGTTCGTCGGGATGCAGTCGGAGGTCGCGACACTGCGGCTGTACGAGGGCAGCCCCCGGATGAGCGAGGCCGTCGCGGTGTACGAGGAGAACGGGTTCGAGATCTCCGGCATGTACCCGGTGACGCGGGAGCCGGCGACCGGGCGGGTGGTGGAGTTCGACTGCGTGATGGTCCGCGCGGCGGCCGTCCCGCCCGGCTCGTCCTGGGAGTAGTTCCGGGGGCCTGCGGTCCGGGGGTGCCATGGTCCGGGGTCCCGTGGTCCGTCGGCCTGGGTCTGGAGGTCCGTCGGTCCGCCGGTGCCGCGGACCGGACAGGGGCTAGGCCGGATAGGCGTGTGTCTGGGTGGCCTTCACCGTCGCCCAGACGCCAGCGCCCGGACGCAGGTCGAGTTCCGCCGCGGCGACCGTCGTCAGGTCGGCGGCGAGCGGGAGTTCGCCGGTGAGGTCCGCGCGGATCTGGTCGCCGTGGGTCTCCAGACCGCCCACGCGGCACTGCCACAGGTTGCGGGCGCTGGAACCGGTGGGGCGGTCGCGGTGGAGCGTGACGGCGCTCGGCGGGAACGCCACGAAGACGGGTCCGTCGAGCTGCTCGGTCGTGGTGATCGCCGGGCCCGCCTCCAGCCGCACGGTGTGGCCCTCGGCCTCGCCCCGGTAGAGGTTGAGGCCGACCAGCTGGGCGATGTAGTCGGTGCGCGGGCGGCGGGCGATGTCCGAGGGGCTGCCCTCCTGGACGATCCGGCCGTGCTCGACGACCACGAGCCGGTCGGCCAGCACCATGGCGTCCAGCGGGTCGTGCGTCACGAGGACGGCGACGGCCTCGAAGTCGGCCAGGTGGTGCCGGAGCTGGGCGCGCACGTCCAGCCGGGTACGGGCGTCCAGCGCGGCGAGCGGTTCGTCGAGCAGCAGCAGCCGGGGGTGGGTGGCGAGGGCGCGGGCGACGGCGACCCGTTGCGCCTGACCGCCGGACAGCCGGCGCGGTTTGGCCCCGGCGTGCTCGGCGAGGCCCATGCGCTCCAGCCACGTGGCGGCCTGCGCCCGCGCCTCGGCCTTGGGCACGCCCTGACAGCGCGGCCCGAAGGCGACGTTGTCGAGCGCGGAGAGGTGCGGGAAGAGCAGGTAGTCCTGGAAGACGACGCCGACGGGGCGGGACTCGGGCGGCGTGCCGTCCAGCGAGGCGCCGTCCAGCCGCAGTCGGCCGCCCTCGGACAGGGGGGTGAGCCCGGCCAGCGCCCGCAGCGCGGTGGTCTTGCCCGCGCCGTTCGGCCCGAGCAGCGCGACGACGTCACCGGGGGCGGCGGAAAGCTCGATGTCGAGGTGGAACGAGCCGCGCCGGACGACGAGACGGGCGTCCAGGCCCTTGTCGGACGGTGCTGCCGTGGCCGCCGGGGTCGCGTCCGCCGTCACGCGATCACCTCACCCTCGTCGCCGGTCACCCTCGTCCGCACTTCCGTCACCCTCGTCCGGACCTCCGTCACCCTCGTCCGGACCTCCGTCATGATCGTATGGCTGTCCGTCATGAGACCGCCGTCATCCAGCGGTCCCGCAGACCCGCGAGCACCGCGATCGACACCGCAAGCAGCACGAGGCTCAGGGCGATCGCGGCGGCGGGGTCGCTCTGCAGGGCCAGGTAGACGGCGAGCGGCATGGTCTGGGTACGGCCCGGGAAGTTGCCCGCGAAGGTGATCGTCGCGCCGAACTCGCCGAGCGCGCGGGCCCAGGCCAGCACGGAACCGGCGGCGATGCCCGGCGCGATGAGGGGCAGGGTGACCCGGCGGAACGCCGTGAAACGGGAGGCGCCGAGGGTCATGGCGGCCTCCTCGTAGCGCGGGTCGGCGGCCCGCAGGGTGCCTTCCACGCTGATCACCAGGAAGGGCATCGCCACGAAGGCCTCGGCCACGACCACCCCGGCCGTGGTGAAGGGCAGCGTGATCCCGAACCACGCGTCGAGCAACTGCCCGACGACGCCGTTGCGGCCGAGGGCCAGCAGCAGCGCCACACCGCCCACCACCGGAGGCAGGACGAGCGGCAGCGTGACCAGCGCCCGGACGAGCCCGCGTCCGGGGAAGTCGGTTCGCGCCAGCAGCCAGGCGAGCGGCACACCGAGCACCAGGCTCACCGCGGTGGCCGCCGTGGCCGAGAACAGGGACAGCTGGAGGGCCTGCCAGACCTCGGGCTTGGTCAGCTGTTCCGGCAGGCTGCGCCAGGGCGCCCGGACGAGCAGCGCGACCAGCGGGAGGAGCAGGAAGACGAGCCCGACGAGGGCCGGCAGCAGGAGGGGAAGCGGCGCCCCGCCCCGCATCCGGCCACCCGTCCGGCCCCGCGTCCGGTCGCGTCCGCGCCGCGGCCCACCCGTCAGGGTGTCGGCCGGGGCGTCGGACTTGTCGAGCGAGGTCACGGGATCACTCATGGCTTCAGGAGACGGGATTCGGGGCGTCGGCTTCAAGGGCCGGCCGCTCACGAGGCGGGTGCCGGCCCGTGGGCGCCGGAACCGGCTGCCGGGCGCCTGACGTCAGGAGCCCGGCAGTCAGGAGCCGGATGTCAGGTGCCGGATGTCAGGTGCCGGATGTCAGGAGGCGGATGTCAGGAGGCGGGCTGGAGGAACCCGGCCGCCGTCAGCACCTTCTGGCCTTCCGGGGACTGCACCAGCGCGATGAACGCCTTGGCCGCGGCCGCGTTGGGCGCGTCCTTGAGCAGGGCGATCGGGTAGTCGTTGATGGCGTCGGCCGACTCGGGGAACTCCACGCCCTCCACCCTGTCACCCGCGGCCTTCACATCGGTCTTGTACACGACCGCCGCGTCGGCCTCCTTCAGCTCCACCTTGGTCAGGGCGCTCTTGACGTCCTGCTCGTAGGAGACGGGGGTGAGCTTCAGCTCGCTCGCGTCCAGGGCCTTCTGCGCGGCGGCGCCGCACGGCACCGTCTTGTCGCACAGGACGACCTTGAGGCCGGACTTGGTGAGGTCCTTCAGGGAGGCGATCTTGTCCGGGTTGCCGGGCAGGGTGGCGATCTCCAGCTGGTTGCGCACGAACGTGGCGGGCGCGGTCGCCGCGTCGTTCCTGTCGGTCACGATCGCCATCGTCCTGGGGCTGGCAGCGGCGAACACGTCCGCCGGGGCGCCGCCCGTGATGCTCGCGGCGAGGGTGTCACTGCCGCCGAAGTTGAAGGTGACCTTGGTGCCGGGGTGGGCCTTCTCGAAGTCCTGGCCGAGTGTCGTGAAGCTCTCCTTGAGGGAGGCGGCGGCGAAGACGGTCACCGTGCCGGAGAGCTTCGCCGAGGACGACGACTTCGGCGTGCCCGAGGAGTCGGACGTGTCGTCGGAGGAGGAGCAGGCGCTCAGGGCCAGCAGCGCGGCGGCACCGACGCCGGCCACCCGCAGGGTCCGGGTGGTGCGGCGGGTCCGGCGCGCGGATCGGGTCATCACGGATCTACTCCCTCGGAAACTCTGAAGCCCGCTGAAGCCTCCGTCGTGCTCTTCAGTCATGGGCTCTCGTCCTGCGTACGCCGATCATACTTCCGCATATGCAAGCCGAAAGTCCCCTGTGGTATCGCATGAGCTGTGCGTACAGGCTGGGGATGTCCGCATGTGCGTTTGTACGGGACCGTCCGCTGGGTACGGTCTTCCGGGAGGTGCTGCCCAGTGAGCCAGTCCCTGACACAGCCGACGCCACCGGCTCCCCCGCTCGCGGAGCTAGCCCTGACCGGCGACCTCGCCCGGCCGGCCCGGCTGACCGTGCCCGACCTGTTCGCCTGGCCGCAGCGCCGGGTCCGGGTCAGCTTCGAGTGCGCCACCAGCGGCGTACGGCACCACGGTTTCCAGGGCCCGCTGCTGCACGACGTGCTGCGGGACGCCGGGCCCCGGTTCGATCCGGCCCGCCGCAAGGACCGGCTGCGCTTCCTCATCGCGGTGGCGGGCGCGGACGGCCATCACGCCCTGCTCACCTGGGCCGAGATCGACCCCGACTTCGCGGACGCTCCGGTGCTGCTCGCGGTCGGCATCGACGGCACCCCGCTGGACCGGGCGGGCCCGCAGCTGGTCCTCCCGCAGGACCGGTGCGGGGCCCGGCACATCAGCGGCATCAACGTCATCCGGGTGGACGGCCGTTACCCGTCCTGGTCCGCCGAAGGCCCCGGTTGACCCTCCGCGCCGCCCCGGCGAGTGTCCGCCCGGTGGCGTGGGGTGCGGGGCCGGCCGGTGCGGGGCGTGCGACGGGCCGTGACAGGGCGCCCGGTGTCTGCGAGCCTGGCCCGCCGACGGGAGGTGGCGCGTGCTGCTGCGTCAGTTGGAGTATCTGGTCGCACTCGCCCGGGAGCGGCACTTCGCGCGGGCAGCGGCGGCCTGCTTCGTCTCGCAGCCGTCGCTGTCCGCCGCGATCCGCCGCCTCGAACACGAGCTGGACGTGCCGATCGTGCGGCGCGGCAGACGGTACGAGGGGCTGACCCGAGAACTCGGCCTGCGCCGCTTCCTGGAGGAGCGCGGCCACACCCTCGTCGTGACCTCCGACAAGGACGGCGCCGGATCGGTCTTCGACCGTGAGCTGCCGGACGCGGACGTCGTGATCTCGCAGCCGTTCTGGCCCGCGTACCTCACCCCCGAGCGCATCGCCGCCGCCAGGAACCTGAAACTGGCGGTCACCGCCGGCATCGGCTCCGACCACGTCGACCTGGACGCGGCCATCGAGCACGGTGTGACCGTCGCCGAGGTGACGTACTGCAACAGCATCAGCGTCGCCGAACACGTGGTGATGACGACGCTCTCGCTCGTCCGCAACTACCTGCCCTCGCACCAGGTGGTGCTCGACGGAGGCTGGGACATCGCGGACTGCGTGGCCCGTTCGTACGACCTGGAGGGGATGCACGTCGGCAAGGTCGCCGCCGGACGGATCGGTCTCGCGGTGCTGCGGCGGCTCGCGCCCTTCGACGTGAAGCTCCACTACACGGACCGGCACCGGCTGCCGGAGGCCGTCGAGCGGGAGCTCGGGCTCACCTTCCACCCGACCGCCGCCGACATGGCCCCGCACTGCGACGTCGTCACCGTCAACGCGCCGCTGCACCCCGAGACCGAGGGCCCGTTCGGTGACGAACTGCTCGCCACGATGAAGCGCGGGGCGTACCTCATCAACACGGCCCGGGCCCGGATCGTGGACCGGGACGCGGTCGAACGCGCCCTGGTCAGCGGGCAGTTGGCAGGGTACGCGGGTGACGTCTGGTATCCGCAGCCGGCGCCCGCCGACCACCCCTGGCGCACCATGCCGCACCACGGGATGACCCCGCACATCTCCGGTTCCTCGCTCTCCGCGCAGGCCCGCTACGCGGCGGGCACCCGGGAGATCCTGGAGTGCTGGCTGGACGGCACCCCGATCCGCGACGAGTACCTGATCGTCGACGGGGGCGCGCTGGCGGGGACGGGAGCCCACTCGTACTCGACGACGGTCTCCTGACCTCGGCCGGGCGACGGTCTCCTGACCCCGGCCGGGCGACGGTCTCCCGAACCCGGCCGTTCCTCAGGTGCGGTCGATGTGCACGTTGGTCGACTTGACCCTGGCCGTGGCCTCCACGCCGACCTCCAGGCCCAGTTCCTCGACGGCCTCCCGGGTCAGCAGGGAGACCAGCCGGTGGGGTCCCGCCTGGATCTCCACCTGGGCCGCGACATCGCCGAGCTTGACGGCGGTGACGATGCCGGGGAAGGCGTTGCGGACGGACGTGGAGGAGGTGACGCCCTCCTCGCCGCCGGTTCCGGCCAGCTCCACCGAGAACGCGGCGAGATCGCGCCCGTCGATGAGCCGCCGTCCGCCCTCGTCCCGGTGTGTGGCCACCCGCCCGGCGTCCGCCCAGCGCCGGGCGGTGTCGGGGCTCACCCCGAGGAGCCGGGCGGCCTGGCCGATGGTGTAGGACTGCATACGCGCGACGATAGGCAGGCGGTCCTCGCACCTGCAAGCCGAACCCCGGGAGGGCGCCGGCCGCCCCGGGCAGGGCGAAGGCCCCCCGGACCGTCGCCGCCGTCAGTCGAGTCCCGGCCGCCCCGTGTCGCCGCCCGACCCCTGAACCGCCACGAGCGCCACGGCACTTGCCGCCACGACGCCGCCGGTCGCCCTGATCCTGCTCCGCTTGCTCATGGGGTCCTCCCCGTCCGCCATCCGGTCGTACGGGGACGCGGCAGACGCCGCATCCGTTCAGCGGGAACCTCACGGCCGATCCGCCCCTCCTACCAGTCGTACGCCCCCGGACGGCTCGGAGAGGAGCCTTCGTTGGCCCGTCAGCTGTCCCGCCGCAGATTCATCGTCCACACACTGGCCGCGTCCACCCTGACCGTCGCCGCGCCGCTCGGCTGCGACGCCTCCCCCGCGGAGGGCGCCGAGCCCACCGCGGAACCCTCCGACGTCCTGGTGACCGGCACCGACGACGAGATGCTGGTCCTGGAGGTCACCACGGCCAACAAGGTCGTCGTCCGGCTGCCGAGGGTCGAGGTCGGCCAGGGCATCACCACCGCGGTCGCCATGATGATCGCCGAGGAGCTGGACGCCCGGCTCGCCGATGTCGAGATCCCGCTCGCCGAGGCCCGGAGGCGCGGCAACCAGTTCACCGGCGGCTCGAACTCGGTCGGTTCGCTGTACGGGCCCGCCCGCGCGCTGGCCGCCACCGCGCGCGCCAAGCTGGTGACCGCCGCCTCCCGGCGCTGGCACCTGCCCCCGAAGACGCTGCGCACGCGGGACACCATGGTCGTCGCGCCCGACGGCCGTACCGCCACGTTCGGATCGCTGACCGCGGCTGCCGCCCGGATTCACCGGCCCGCCGTGTCCACCGACCCCAAGCCGGCCTCCCGGCACCGGGTGATCGGGCGGTCGACCTCCCGGATCGACGCGCGGGACATCGTGACCGGCAGGGCGAAGTACACCGGCGACCTGGCGGTGGCCGGGGCGAAGCCGACCGTGGTGGCCAGGCCGCCGACGCTCGGCGGGAAGGTCCGCTCGCTCGACGACCGGGCGGCCCGCGCGCTGCCCGGCGTCCACGCCGTCGTCAGGATCGAGGGAGGTGTCGCCGTCGTGGCGGACACCTTCCACCACGCCTTCAAGGCCCGGGACGCCCTGCGGATCACCTGGTCGCCGGGCCCGCTCGCGGCCCTGTCCGACGCGGCGGTACGAGCCCGGCTGCGGGCCGCGGTCCCGCCGCTCGGCACTCCGCCGCTCGGCACCCTCCAGGTGGGCGGCGAGTTCGAGTTCGCGTTCGTCGGGCACGCCCCGATGGAGGTGCTGACCGCGGTCGCGGACGTACGGGCGCACAGTGCCGAGATCTGGTTCTCCTCCCAGACTCCGATGGACGCGCGCGACACGATCGCCTCGGTGACCGGGCTGCCCGCCTCGAAGGTCCGGGTCCATGTCCTGCGCGGCGGAGGGTCGTTCGGGCGGCGGCTCACCTATGACGCCGCCGTCGAGGCGGCCCTCGTCTCCAAGGCGGCCCGCCGTCCGGTGAAGCTGATGTGGAGCCGTAACGACGACCTGCGGCACGGCCGGATGCGCCCGGCCAGTCACCACCGCATCCGGGCCAGCCACGCGGGCGGCCGGGTGGTGGCGTTCACGCACATGACGGCGTCGGTGAGCGAGTCGTACGACAAGCCGGGCGTCACCGCGCAGGGCGGTGTCACCACCACGGGCGCCCGGGCCGGCGGCCCGCTGCCCAGCGACAGCGGGCTCTACAACTTCGGCCGTGTCTCCGGCGATTCGGGATCGGTGGGCCTCGCCATGCCGCTCGGCGCCTGGCGTTCCGTGGACTCCGGGACCATGCGCACCGCGGAGGAGATCGTCGTCGACGACATCGCCCGGAGCCTCGGCCGGGACCCGGTGGCGTTCCGGCGGACCACACTGCGCGGCAAGGCGGTCAGGGCCGTGCTCGACCGGGCGGCTGACGCCGGACACTGGGGCCGGACCATGCCGGACGGGCACGCGCAGGGCGTGGCCGTGCACGAGGAGTACGGCTCCTGCGTGGCCTGCCTGGTCGAGATCGACGCCGTCGACCCGAGGAACCCGCGGGTCACCAAGGTCGTGATGGCCGCCGACGTCGGAACGGCCGTCAATCCGCGCGGACTCGAGGCCCAGCTCATGGGCACCGCGATCGACGGCATCTCCACCGTGCTCACGGCCGGCCTGCACCTCGACGCGGGCGCCGTCCGCGAGGGCAGCTTCGCCGACTTCCACTGGGCCCGTCAGCGGCACGCCCCGCTGCACTTCGAGGCGCACATCATGCCCTCCGGAGGAGACCCCGGAGGGGCCGGTGAACTCGGTGTCCCCGCGGCGGCCGGCGCGGTGGCCAACGCCTACGCCCGCGCGACGGGGACCCGCCCCCGCCGCTTCCCGATCAACTTCTGAGATCTCCTTCCGACCCTCCGACCGCTCCGCCCCTTCTTCCGAGACCTCCGTCCGACCCCCCTCCGAGACCCGTTAGAGGTGCAGGTACCGATGCCGCTCCGGAGAGAGTGCTGATGCCGTCCTACTCCTTCGTCCTCAACGGGAAGCAGGTCACCGTGGAGGCACCGGCGGACATGCCCCTGCTGTGGGTGCTGCGCGACCTGCTGGACGTGACCGGGCCCAAGTACGGCTGCGGTGTCGGTGTCTGCCGGGCCTGCACCAGCCATCTGGACGGCGCGGAGATCCAGCCCTGTGTCGTCCCGGTCGCGGACTGCGTGAACCGCGAGGTCACCACCATCGAGGGCCTCGCCGACGGCGACCGTCTGCACCCCGTCCAGCAGGCCTGGCTCGACTGCGACGTCTCCCAGTGCGGCTTCTGCCAGCCCGGCCAGATCATGGCCGCCGCGGCCCTGCTCAAGAAGACGGCGGACCCCACGGACGCGGACATCGACCGCATCGAGAACGTGTGCCGCTGCGGCACGTACTCCCGTATCCGCGAGGCGATCAAAAAGGCGTCCGCGCAAGGCGGTTGAGGGAGTCGCGCGCAGACCGGAGGGCGGGATCACGGCCGTACGGCGGCGGCCGTGATCCCGTGCGGAGGGGTCGTGCCGGGGTCAGCGGCCACGGCTCCCGGCGGCCGCGTAGGCGCGCAGGAAGAGCGCCTCGACCTGCGCCATGTGCTCGATCTCGGTCGGGTCGACGCTCTCGTTGGGCGCGTGGATGAGGCAGCGGGGTTCCTCCACGCCCATGAGGACGATCTCGGCGCGAGGGTAGGTCTCGGCGAGGACGTTGCACAGCGGGATGGAGCCGCCCTGGCCGAGGAAGGCCATGGGCTTGCCGTAGACCTCGTTCATCGCGCGGCCGAGGGCGCTGTAGGCGGGGCCGTCGGTGGCCGCCCGGAAGGGGGCGCCGGCGCTCTCGTCCTCGACGGTGACCCGCGCTCCCCAGGGCGCGGCCCCGGTGAGGTGCCGCGTGAGGGCCGCGCGGGCCGCCACCGGGTTCGTGCCGGGCGGGACGCGCAGGCTCACCCGGGCCCGTGCGGTTGCCGGGACGGCGGCGGCGGAGCCGACCACGGGAGGGCAGTCGATGCCGAGGACGGTGACGGCGGGGCGGGCCCACAGCCGGTCGGCGACCGTGCCGGTTCCGGTGAGCCGGACGCCGTCCAGCACCCCGGCGTCCGCGCGGAACTGCTCCTCGTCGTAGCCGACCCCCTCCCAACCGCCTTCGCAGTCCAGGTCGTTGATACGGGTGGCGCCGGTGGCCGGGTCGCGCAGGGTGGCGAGCAGCTGGATCAGCGCGGCGAGCGCGTCCGGGGCGGGACCGCCGAACATGCCCGAGTGCACCTCTCCGGCCAGCGTGTCGACGGTGACGACGACATTGGCGAGGCCGCGCAGGGTGATGGTGGCGGTGCCCGTGCCGACCTCCGCGTTGCCGGTGTCGCACACCAGCAGCGCGTCGGCCAGGAACTGCTCCGGGTGCTGGGCCACGTACTGCTCCAGACCGCCCGTGCCCTGCTCCTCCGACCCCTCGGCGACGAACTTCAGGCCGACCGGGATGTCGTCGCCGAGCGCCCGCAGGGCGGTCAGGTGCATCACGATGTTGCCCTTGCAGTCCGCCGTGCCGCGCCCGTACCAGCGGCCGTCGCGCTCGGTGAGGGTGAAGGGCGGGGTGGTCCAGGCGGTGTCGTCCAGCGGCGGCTGCACGTCGTAGTGGCAGTAGAGCAGGACGGTGGGGGCGCCGGGCGGCGGCGGGCGGTGGCCGATGACGGCGTGGCTCCCGTCGGGCGTCTCGGCGAGGTGGACGTCGTGCAGCCCCGCCTCGGTGAAGGCGTCGGCCACCCACTGTGCGGCCCGGTGGCATTCCCCGGGCGGGTACTGGCGCGGGTCGGCCACGGACGGGATGGCGACCAGCTCGGCCAGGTCCGTCTTGGCGCGCCCCATCAACGCGGTGACCTTCGCGGCGAGTTCGGACACGGTCACCGCCTCACCGTGTCGTCGGTCTTCAGGTCGTCGAGCTTGTCCTGGATCTTGTCCAGCTTCTCCGGGCAGTAGATCTTCAGGATCGTGGCCTCCGCCTTGAGTGCCCTGCCGTCGCCGATGACGGGCCGCTGGCCGACGAAAGCGGCACCGTTCGACACGTTGATCTTCCACAGGGCCGACTTGAGGGCGCTGGCGGGGTCGTCGCAGACCATGCCGCCGTCGGTGCCCAGGAGGCCCGCGATCAGCTCGGTGTCGGGGCGGGGAAGGCCGGCCGCCTCGGCGGCGTCGGCGAGTTCGTTGGCCTTGCTCACGGCCTTGCTGTTCGCCGTGATGGTCGCGTAGCGCACGATTCCGATCACGACGAACGTGAGCAGCACGACGATCGCGCCGATGTAGATCCACTTGTGCTCGGATGCGAACCGGGTGGGACTCATGCGCCCGCCTCCTCCTCGCGCGCGGCTTCCGTCTGCCAGCTGGGCTTGCGGAACTTCAGGAACGCCCACGGGATCAGCAGGCCGAGGATGCCCAGACCGCTGCCGATGATGACGACGTACACCAGCACGCTGCCGCCGCCGAACTGCGAGGGCGGCACGAAACCGATGACCATGGCCGCGGCCGAGGCCAGCAGACCGACGACGCACAGCACGTTGAGGGCGGGGACGCGGTAGCCGCGCGGGTGGTCGGGCTGGTTCTTCCGTAGCCGCATCGCCGCGACGAACATCAGCAGGTAGACGATGAGATACACCTGCGTGGTGATCGTCGAGAAGATCCAGTACACGTTGGAGACGTTCGGGATGAACGCGTAGCCCAGCGCGATCACGGTGGTCACGACACCCTGGGTCACGAGGATGTTCTGCTGGACGCCGAACCGGTTCAACTGCTGCAGGAACGGCGGCAGATAGCCCTCGCTGCGGGAGATCTCCAGCAGACCCTTGGACGGTCCGGCGAGCCAGGTCAGCATGCCGGCCAGGGAGGCGGAGATCAGCATGACCGCCGCGATCGGCGTCATCCAGCCGATGTCGAAGTACGAGAAGAACGCGTCGAACGCCTGCATGACACCGGCGGTGAGGCTGGTCTGGTTGGCGGGCACCACCCAGCTGATGGCCAGCGCGGGCAGGATGAAGATCAGCAGGACCAGGCCCATGGCCAGGAACATCGACTTCGGGTACTCCTTCGCCGGGTCCTTCAGCGACGACACATGGACGGCGTTCATCTCCATGCCGGAGTACGAGAGGAAGTTGTTGACGATCAGCACGAGGCTGGCCAGACCCGTCCACTGGGGCAGCAGGTGGCTCGCCGTCATGGGCGCGGCCGAGGGGTTGCCCTGGGCCAGGAAGACCATGCCGAGCACGCGTCAGCCAGGTGAGTCTCGGCGCCGCCGGGATCACGGCCGGCGCGGTGCGTGCCGCCGGCCGTGGGGCGTCCGCGGGCATGTCCATCGAGCTCATCGGACCCCTCCCTGTTCATGGGTCGAAAGCGATGAGCCAAGCCTTCGGGCGGGTGAGCGTCGACGCGCGGCGGGGGAGCCGTCCGGGTGAGCCGTGGGTGGTGCGGCGGGTGAGCGACCCTCGTCCGGCCGGTGGGCGCCGAGCGCTGAAGTGTCCGGGAGGGAGCGCCGAGGAAGCCGGACCGCTACGCGGTCATGATCACGCCCTTGATAGCCTCCCCCTCCCGTCACCCGAACGCATGTACGCCCGGGGGCGGTTCCGTATCGCTGACGCGCGACGAAGAGGCGTGAATGAACCCTGGCAGACGAACCGGCGCCGTGGCAGCGCTCGTGGGGGCCCTGGCGCTCTCCGCGCTGACGGCCCCGCAGGCACAGGCCGCGAGCACCGGCATCACCGTGTCGAACGTGGTCGTCAACAAGGGCCTGCCGATCGTGGTGGGCACCTCCGACGAGAAGGAGCCGCCGGTCACCTTCGACCTCACCCTGCCGTCCGGCTACACGGTGGAGGGCCCACTGAGCTGGGCGGCCGACCCCTTCCTCTACCACGGCACCACCGCGGCGGCGGGCGCCGACGGCGGGGGTCTCTACATGGGGAGTTACACGTGTTTCGAGGCGGCCGACGCGCACAAGGCGCACTGCGAGGGCGAGCTCTACATCGACCCGCGCTACGACCTCGACTCCAACGGTGATGCCACGACCTGGAAGATCGGGCTGGCGTTGAAGCTGTTCAAGTCCAACGACCAGCTGAAGGCCGAGGAGTACAGGACGGCGCCCGGCACCGTCTCGGTCAGGCGCTGGGCGAAGGCCACGGTGAACGCCTCCCCGGAGCCGGTGGCCAAGGGGAAGACGATCACGGTCACGGGCAGCCTCACGCGGGCGGACTGGGTGAAGCACAAGTACGTCGGCTACGCCGGAGTGTCGGCGAAGCTCCAGTTCCGTCCGAAGGGCGGCTCCACGTACTCCACCGTGAAGACGGTGACGTCCGGTTCCACCGGAGCGCTGAAGACCACCGTCACGGCGAGCACCGACGGCTACTGGCGCTGGTCCTTCGGCGGTACGTCCACGACGGGCACGGCCACCTCGGCCCTCGACTTCGTCGACGTGAGCTGACGATCGGCGGTGGGCCGGCCCGGAGCACCCGGGGCCGGCCCCACGCTCACCAGCCCGTCAGCAGAAGGTGGTTGAGGAGCAGGGCCGGGACGGCCTGGGCGACGAGCCAGGCGCGCGGCCGGGGAAGGAACGCCGCCGCCGGGAGCATCCACAGCGCGAACGGCAGCCAGATGCGTTCGGTCTCCGCCTTGCTCATGCCGGAGAGATCGGCGACGAGCAGGGCGAGCAGGGCCGCGATCACGAGGACCGCGAGCCGGGGGGCGGGCATCCGGTCCTCCGGTACGGTCCTCCGGTCCTCCGGTGCGGTCTTCCGGTCCTCCGGTGCGGTCTTCCGGTCCTCCGGTACGGGAGTCGACCGGACCCGTACCGGCGCCGCCGCCATCCGCAGGGCCGCCGCCCCCGCCCTCCGCAGCCCCGCCACGGTCGCCGGCCCCACGATCAGCACCGTGCAGGCGAGATTCGCCCACACCCAGTAGCCGTACGGCCGGATGCCGCCCGCCCCTTCGTAGTAGCGGGTGACCAACAGGCGATACGCATCCCACCAGTTGAAGCCGAGAAGAGTGAACACCATTGGTACGACGGTGAGTCCGGCCAGCGTGTACGGGAGCGGGCGGAGCCGGGGGCGGCAGCCGAGCAGCAGCACCGCGCAGCCGATCACGGCGATCAGGGTCAGCCCGTACGAGAGGTACGCGGTGAGGCCGAGGAGGAGCCCGGAGGCGAGGCCGGTCGTCCGCGGCCGGTGTCCCGTGACCGCGAGGGCGAGCAGGGCGAGGGCCCAGGCGGCGACCGCCGCGAAGTAGCCGTCCGCGGAGGTGCCCATCCACACGGCCGCCGGGGCGAGGACGAGGAAGGGCGCGGCGCGTCGGGCCAGGGCCTCCCCGGCGAGGACGCGCACGGTGACGAGCACCGCCACCGCCGCCGTGGCCCCGACGGTGACGCACCAGACGCCCGCCCAGGCTCCGCCGCCCAGTCCGATCCGGTCGAGGAGGACGAAGGTGAGGGTGGCCGCCGGCGGATGTCCGGCGATGTGCGGGGGCCAGTGGTCGGGGGAGTGCAGCAGGATGTGGTGGGTGAAGTCCCGCAGGGCGGCCGGGATGTCATGGAAGCGGTCGACCGGGGAGATGACCCGGAGATACTCGTAGCGCGTGGTGAGACGCCGGGCCACGCCTCGTTCCCAGCCGTCGATCAGCGCGAGCGAGAACGTCCACACCGTCGCCGTGCCCCACACGGCGGGCAGCAGCCGTCGCCAGGACAGCCGGGCGGCGAGGAGCGGCCCGTACGCCACGACGGCGACGGCCACGGCGACCGCGGCCGCGGTGCCGGGCCCGACATGCGGCCCCCAGTGCCCGTACAGCGGCGCGGCGCCGACGAACAGCGTGCCGTCCCGGTGCTCGATGACATGGCCGACGACCGCCGCCGTCAGGACGAGCAGCGCGGCGGCCAGGGCCGCGGACAGGTCGCGGCGGATGTCCGGGCGCCGGTCGCCCAGCAGCGCGCGGGAAAGGTCCGGGGAACGGGCCTGGGAGCGGGCTCGGGAAAGGACCTTCGACAGGGTCCGGGAGGAAGCCCCTGGAAGGCCCTGGGAAGGAGCCCGGGAGGAAGTCCCTGGTGGGCCCTGGGAAGGAGCCCGGGACGGAGCCCGGGGAGAGTCTCTGGGGTGCTCGCGAGGCAGATCGCGGGGGAGGTCGCGGTTCACCCCTCGCACGCTAGGCCGGGCGGCTCGGGCAGGAGCCGCCACTGAGGTGGACGTCAGAGTTTCGTCATGGTTTGAGAACCCGTTCGGAGGGTGCCCCCGGCCTACGGTCGGGGCATGCCACGGTCTCCCTCGTCACCCGCGTTCTGGCGCAGCCCGCTGCGCGGCCCCTGGTTCACCTCCGTGCTCGGCGTCGTGCTGCTCGTCGGGATCACGGTGCTGTTCGTGACCGGGCTCCTGTCGTACGCCGCCTACAACCCGGACCTCTCGCCGGTGAACGACAAGACCCCCGACAAGGGGATTCTCGGGTTCTACCTCTTCTCCTGGCCCACCGATCCGCCCTGGCTGTACCGCCTCACCCAGGGTGTCCACGTCACGCTCGGACTCGCGCTGATCCCCGTCCTGCTGGCGAAGCTGTGGTCGGTCGTGCCGAAACTGTTCGCGCTGCCGCCGGCCCGCTCGCTCGCGCACGCCCTCGAACGGCTCTCGCTGCTGCTGCTGGTGGGGGGCGCCCTCTTCGAGTTCACCACCGGCGTGCTCAACATCCAGCTCGACTACATCTTCCCCGGCTCCTTCTACACGCTGCACTTCTACGGAGCCTGGGTGTTCATCGCGGCGTTCGTGACGCACGCGGTCCTGCGGGTGCCGACGGCCCTGCGCAACCTGCGCCATCTGCGCGGTACGGGCCCGCGGCCGGGTGAGGCGAGCCCGCTGCCCGGCGAGGGGGAACCGGCCCGGCCGGAGGACGAGTTGGTGTCTCCGGACCCGCTGCCGCCCACCGTCTCGCGGCGCGGGGCCCTCGGATTCGTCGGAGGCGGATCCCTGCTCCTGGCCGCCACCTCGGCGGGCCGGAGCTTCGACGGGCCGCTGCGGGAGACGGCGCTGCTGACCCCGCACGGCGGCGCCGAACCGGGCTCCGGCCCCACCGGCTTCCAGATCAACAAGACGGCCGCCTCACGCGGCATCACCGCCACGGAGACGAGCGACGAGGCCTGGCGCCTGGTCGTCACGGGGAAGGGGCGGACGGTCCGGCTGAGCCGCACCGAACTGCGCCGACTGCCGCTTCACAGCTCGGCGTTGCCCATCGCCTGCGTCGAGGGCTGGTCGACGTCCGACCAGTGGTGGCGGGGCGTACGGCTGCGGGACCTGGCGGGGCTCGTCGGATACGAGGAGGACGCGGCCCCCGACGTGCTCGTCGAGTCGTTGCAGCGGCACGGGGCGTTCCGGATGGCCGCCCTGCGCGACAACCAGGTGCGTGATCCGCGTTCCCTGCTCGCCCTGTTCGTCAACGGCGAGGCCCTGACCCCCGATCACGGCTACCCGGCGCGGGTCATCGTCCCCGCCGCGCCCGGCGTGCTGAACACCAAATGGGTGGCCCGGATGACGTTCGGAGACCTGTGATGCGACGACCTGGACGGCGAAACCGGACCGGGACGCGGCGGCCGGCGTCCCGGCGGCCCCTCGGCCGGGACCTGATCGGCAGCCCCTTCCAACTCCTCCTGCTGGCGTGCACGTTCGCGCTCGCGGCCTACGCGGGGGTGCGGCTGCTCGCGGACGACTGGTTCGGGGTGGCGCTCTGGTTCGTGGGCGCGGCGGTGCTGCACGACCTGGTGCTGGTGCCGCTGTACGCCGGCGCGGACCGGGCTGTCGCGGTGTCGCTGGACGCGGCCGGCCACCGGGACCGGACGGTCTACGTCCGCGTGCCGGCCGCCCTCTCAGGCCTCCTGCTGCTGGTGTGGTTCCCGCTGATCAGCGGACAGGTGGCCGACCACTATCGGTCGGCCACCGCCCTGCCCGGCGACACGTTCCTGGCCCGCTGGCTGCTGATCACGGCGGTGCTGTTCGCCGGGTCCGCGCTGGTGCTCCTGCTGCGGTCCCTCCGGGCGTCCCGCCCCGGGCCGTTGCGCAGGGCCACGAAGGAACGTCCGCCCGCCGCCCACTGAGCGTCCGCGCGCCATCCGGCGCGCGCCGCGTGCCGGAGCAGGGCCGGGGTGCCGAGCCGGGCCCACGGGAAGGCGGCCCGGTCGGCCGACGGGCGCTGGGCGTCGGCCTCGTGGTCGGCCTCGGCCGCGCTGTCGTCGGTGTGCGCGGCGCGGACGATACGGACGTCGACGCGCTCGTCGACGTCCGCGCCCGCGACGGTCTCGGCGATCAGCAGACCGCCCGGGGCGAGGAGCTGGGCCGTGCGGCGGAGCAGGGCGGCCGGGTCGCCGCCGATGCCGATGTTGCCGTCGACGAGGAGGGCGGTGCCCCAGCGGCCCTCACCGGGGAGCGGCTCGAAGACCGACCGGTGCAGCGCCTGCCCGCCGAGTCGCAGGGTGCGGGCGACGGCGGCCTCACTGACGTCGACGCCGAGTGCGGGCCGTCCTCGCGCGGCGAGTTCCGCCACCAGCCGTCCCGGTCCGCATCCCACGTCGAGCACGGCGCCCTCGCAGTACGCGAGCACCTGGAGGTCCACCGCGTCGGCGTGTGCGCACCAGCGCTCCACCTCCAGGGGGAGCAGCCAGCCGTCGGTCCGCCGCAGAAACAGCGGCCCCCGCCCGGTGCCCAGCGCGTCGGCGTAGGGATCGGCGCACCAGGACCGGGCACCGCCCCCGGTCGGCGCGGTCGTCCCGGGTGTGCCGTTCATCGCCCGCCACCCCGCCGCCCGGCGACCGGGCCGGTGCCGGGTCCGGCGGCCTGCGCGGCGTCGAGCCCGGCGGCCTGCGCGGCCTGCACGGCGTCGAGTCCGGCGGTGAATCCGGAGGTCTGCCCGGCCGTCGGTCTCGGGGTGGGTCCCGCGGTTCCTCCGGGGACCTGCCCCGGGACGGGCCCGGGCGCTTCGCCCTCGGACGGCCGGGGAGCTCGGACGGCCCTCGGTCCCGCCGTCGCCCCGAGCCGTCCCAGCTCCGCCGCGAAGAACCCCTCGGGCGCGGTCGCCGCGACCGCCGTCGCGTCCGCGGCCGTGTCGACGTCCCGCAGACGGGGCAGATCCCGTACCCGCAGCCCGGCCCCGACGAGGCGCTCCCGCTGCACGGCACCCGTCGTGGGTGTGGACATCGGGACGCCCCGCGGCAGCTCCGGGTCGGGTTCGGCGAGGCCCAGAGCCCAGAAGCCGCCGTCCTCGGCCGGTCCGAAGTACGCGTCGCAGTCCGCGAAGTCCACCGTGAGGAGGGCGGGCGTCACCTGGGGCGTGTCCATGCCGATGAGCAGCGCGGGCCCGTCGCAGCCCGCGAACGCCGCGGCCAGCCGCTCGTCCAGCGTGCCGGCGCACTGTCGTACGACGTCGAAGCCCGCCGGAAGCCAGGGGCCGGGCGCCCCGTCGAGCACGAGGACCCGGCGCCGCGCGGGCGTCGCCGCCACCGTGCGCAGGGTGTCCACGAGGGCCGCCTCGGCGAGCGTCGCCGCCTCTCGGGGAGTGAACGGCGGCGTGAGCCGGGTCTTCACCCGCCCCGGCCGCGGTTCCTTGGCGATGACGAGCAGGGTGACGCTCACTGGACGGTTCCTCCTCGGGACGGTGCGGGTGCGGGTGCCGGTGGCGGTGGCGGGACCTGGGCCGGGGTCTGGGCTGCCGCCGGGACTTGGGTCTGGGGTGTGGCCCGGTCCTGGGGCTGGGTCGCGGTCCCGTCCCGGTCCCGGTCCTGGGGCGGGGCCGGGGTCCGGGCCTGTGCTCCGGAGGGCGTGGGCGGCTCGGCCAGGACGCGGCGCATGTCCCGTACCGCCTGCCAGGTGCCGCGCCAGGTGCCGGTGACCTTGGAGACGCCGGTGCGCGGCAGATAGGGCACGTCGTGCTCGGCGACGCGCCAGCCCGCGTCGGCGGCGCGGACGACCATCTGGAGCGGATAGCCGCTGCGACGGTCGGTGAGCCCGAGGCCGACCAGCGCCTCGCGGCGGGCCGCGCGCAGTGGCCCGAGGTCGTGCAGGCGCAGGCCGGTGCGGCGCCGGAGCATCCGGGCCAGAGCGATGTTGCCCGCACGGGCGTGCGCGGGCCACGCGCCGGGCCCCTGCGGCCGGCGCCGGCCGAGCACGAGGTCGGCCTCGCCGGCCCGGACCTCCTCGACGAACGGCAGGAGCAGCGCCGGGTCGAGGGAGCCGTCGCAGTCGCAGAAGCAGACGATGTCCGCGGTGGCGGCGGTCAGCCCGGCGTGGCAGGCGGCGCCGAACCCGCGCCGTGCCTCGCGCACGACGGTCGCGCCGAGCCCGCGGGCCAGTTCCGCGGAGCCGTCCGTGGAGCCGTTGTCCACGACCAGCGCGCGCCAGCCGGGCGGGACCCGGGAGAGCACCCAGGGCAGGGCGCCGGCCTCGTTCAGACAGGGGAGGACCAGGTCGACGTCCGGGTCCGCTACGGGAGAGGTGGTCACGGGCTTCACCCTACGAACGCGAAAGGGATGAACCGGACTTCATGTCCTTACGAAACTCGGACGTCGGTGCCGACGAGCCGCGCCTGACCGGGCCGGGTGGGACGCTGGACGCATGCATCAGCCGCACGAATCCCCAGGTGCCGGACCTGCCCCGAGCGTGAACGGGGGGCCGGGATCCGCCGCGGGCCCACACCCGGGGGCCGCGCCGAACCCTCACCCGGGGGCTGTCGGGAGCCCTCGCGGGGAGGCCGCCGTGTTCGCTCACTCGGAGAGCACCCGGGTCCTCGTCGTGGACGACGACCCGACCGTGGCCGAGGTCGTCTCCGGGTACCTCGACCGCGCCGGGTATCTCGTCGACCGCGCCGCGGACGGCCCCGCCGCGCTCGGCCGTGCCGCCTCGCACCGGCCCGACCTGGTGGTTCTCGACCTGATGCTGCCGGGCATGGACGGCCTGGAAGTGTGCCGACGGCTGCGCGCCGACGGCCCCGTGCCGGTCATCATGCTCACCGCGCGCGGCGACGAGGACGACCGGATCCTCGGCCTGGAGGTCGGCGCCGACGACTACGTCACCAAGCCGTTCAGCCCGCGGGAACTCGTCCTGCGCGTCGAGTCCGTCCTGCGCAGGACCCGGCCCGCCGCCACCGCGCGCCCGCTCCACGCCGCCGGTCTCACCGTCGACCCGTCGGCCCGCCGTGCGACCAAGGACGGCACCGAACTCGCCCTCACCCTGCGTGAGTTCGACCTCCTCGCCTTCTTCCTCCGGCACCCCGGCCGGGCGTACGCCCGCGAGGACCTGATGCGTGAGGTGTGGGGCTGGGACTTCGGCGACCTGTCGACGGTCACCGTCCACGTACGCCGGCTGCGCGGCAAGGTCGAGGACGACCCGGCCCGACCCCGGCTGATCCAGACCGTGTGGGGAGTGGGCTATCGCTTCGACGACACGGAGGCGGCGTCCCGTCCCGCCGCGGGACCGGCCCACCCCGCGCCCGAGGAGAAGGTCCGCCCGTGAACGACATACTGGTCATGGCCCTGTTCGCCTTCCTGGGCGCCGCCGCGGCCGGGCTGCTCGGGGCGGGCGCGCTCCGGCTGCTCCGGCGCCGCTCGCTCACCGCCTCCCTCGCGGTCGTCGCCGCCGTGGCCGTCTGCGCGATGCTCGCGGGCACGCTGGCGGTGGCGTGGGCGATGTTCCTGTCCCCGCACGACCTGAGCGTGGTCACGACGGTCGTCGCCATGGCGGCCGTCGTCTCGCTGGCCACCGCGGTCCTGCTGGGCCGCTGGGTCGTGGCCGGCAGCAGGGCGCTGACCCTCGCCGCCCGGTCCTTCGGCGACGGCGGCGACTTCGCGGCCCCCGAAGGCCCGGCGACCGCCGAACTCTCCGCGCTGAGCCGCGAGTTGGCGATCACCAGCCGCAAGCTGGCCGAGTCCCGCGACCGCGAGCGTGCGCTGGAGAGCTCGCGCCGCGAGCTCGTGGCCTGGATCTCGCACGATCTGCGCACCCCGCTCGCCGGGCTGCGCGCGATGTCCGAGGCACTGGAGGACGGCGTGGCGGCCGACCCGCACCGCTACCTGCGCCAGATCCGTACGGAGGTGGAACGCCTCAACGACATGGTCGGCGACCTCTTCGAGCTCTCCCGCATCCACGCGGGCGCCCTCGCCCTGTCCCCGTCCCGCGTCTCCGTGTACGACCTCGTCGGCGACGCCCTCGCGGGAGCCGATCCGCTGGCGCGCGAGCACGGGGTCCGGCTGATCGGCGACCGCGTCGAGCAGGTGCCCGTCGAGGTGGACGGCAAGGAGATGAGCCGTGTGCTCGGCAACCTCCTCGTCAACGCGATCCGCCGTACGCCCGCCGACGGCACGGTCGCGGTCGCCGCGCAACGCTCGGACGTCGGTGTCGTCCTGTCGGTCACCGACGGCTGCGGAGGCATTCCGGAGGAGGACCTTCCGCGTGTCTTCGACACCGGCTGGCGCGGCACCCACGCCCGCACGCCACCCGCCGGAGCGGGGCTCGGACTCGCCATCGTCCGCGGCATCGTCGAGGCCCACCAGGGCAGGGCCGCCGTCCACAACGTCCCCGGCGGCTGCCGCTTCGAGGTCACCCTCCCGACGCCGAGGGTGTAAGGACCCCCCTGCCTCTCAGCCCCTCTTGCCCCCTACCTCTCAGCCCCTCTTGCCCCGGCCGGCCGGGGCGTTCGGTCCCCGGAGTTGGTTCTCCGTCCTCTCAGGCCGGCTCCCCGCGCAGCGGCGCTCCCGCGAACTCCCGCATTCCCTCGGTGAATCCTGTGTCCGCCTTCCACCCCAGTTCGGCCCGCAGCCGGGCCGAGTCCGCGGTGATGTGCCGTACGTCCCCCAGCCGGTACTCCCCGGTCACGACCGGCCCGGGTCCTCCGTACGCGTCCGCCAGGGCCCGCGCCATCTCGCCGACCGTACGAGGCTCGCCGCTGCCGGTGTTGTAGACGGTGAGGGCGCCCTCCCGCGAACCCGCCTCCAGGGCGGCCACGTTGGCGGCGGCGACATCCGACACATGGACGAAGTCCCGCCGTTGTCCTCCGTCCTCGAAGACGCGGGGGGCCTCACCGCGGGCGAGCGCGGACCGGAAGAAGGAGGCGACGCCCGCGTACGGGGTGTCGCGAGGCATCCCGGGACCGTAGACGTTGTGATAGCGCAGCGACACCGCGGAGCCGTCCGTGGACCGGGCCCACGCCGCCGCGAGATGCTCCTGGGCCAGTTTGGTCGTCGCGTACACATTGCGCGGGTCGGCGGGCGCGTCCTCGCCCACCAGGCCCGGCGTCAACTCCGCGCCGCAGCGCGGGCAGCGCGGCTCGAAGTGCCCCGCGTCCAGATCGGCGACGGTTCGCGGCCCCGGCCGCACCACCCCGTGCCGCTCGCACGCGTACCGCCCCTCCCCGTACACGACCATCGACCCGGCGAGCACGAGCCGCCGTACCCCCGCGTCCGCCATCCCGGCGAGCAGCACGGCCGTACCGAGGTCGTTGCGCGAGACATATTCGACCGCGTCACCGAAGCCGACGCCGAGGCCCACCATCGCGGCCTGGTGGCACACCGCGTCGACGCCGTCCAGCGCGTCCGTGACCGCCTCGGCGTCCCGTACGTCGAGCCCGTCCCGCAGGTCGAACACGACCGCCTCGTGCCCCCGCGCGCGCAGCGCCGCGACGACATGACCTCCGATGAACCCGGCCCCGCCGGTAACCAGTACACGCATGACCCGAACGCTAGAACCGTCACCCCGTCCGGCGGCATCACCGCGCCCACCACGTCACCGCTCCGTAAGACCTGGGGCGACGTGGCGGCGCGTGCTCACATGCGCAGCAGCCGCTGGGTGATCTCGCGGTACTGCCGCAGCGCGTGGCGGAGTTCATCGGCCTGGGTCTCGGGGTCCTGGCCGTGCCAGCCCTCGTGCAGGGCGTGCCGGCGTTCCGTGAGGGCGCTCATGAGCTGGGCCGCGGCCTCGTCGAACGCCGTCTCGGCCTCTTCCAGCGCCTCACGCGGGTTGTTCGCGAACGTGTTGAGGGCGTGGTTGAGCCGCTGGGTGAGTTCGGCCCGCTCGTCCGATCCGAGCAGCGGCTCCGGGCCCGGCGTACGGCGCCCGGCGGACCCGGGCTGCTTGTCCGCGGGCTGCTGGGCGCGTGTCTGGTCGTACATCATCGTGGGCCACTTCCTGTACGTCGTACCGGCCGGGCGCGCAGGGCGATCCGGTGGCGACGACCGGGGGTGCCGATCGGTGCTGACGATCGGGTGCTGACGGTCGGGTGGTGACGTTCGGTCGGGGCGTTCCGGAAGGGGCGTCACCGCGGTGATCACGGTCACCGGAGGCGTGGTCTGTACACCGGCTGTCAGTCAACGCCGGGCGACCCCCCGTGTCAACGCGATCCCCGACCGGGTCGCGGACGCACCCGACCGAGGTATGCCGATCGGGATGTCGGTCCGGCCGCGCCGATGCCGCGCGGGCGGGGCGGCCGGGGCGACCGTGGGCGCGGTCAGCCGACGCCGGATCCGTCCGGTGCCGCCTGCGCGGCGCGCCGGTACTCGGCGTTGATGCGCTGGGCGTCTTCGAGCTGGTCCTCGAGGATGACGATGCGGCAAGCGGCCTCGATCGGGGTTCCGTTGTCGACGAGTTCCCGCGCGCGGGCGGCGATCCGCAGCTGGTAGCGGGAGTAGCGCCGGTGCCCGCCCTCCGAGCGGAGCGGGGTGATCAGGCGGGCCTCACCGATGGCTCGGAGGAAGCCCGGCGTGGTGCCGAGCATCTCGGCCGCCCTGCCCATCGTGTACGCGGGGTAGTCGTCGTCGTCGAGACGACCACTGAGTGGAGTGTCCGCTGTCATTTCACCTCGTTATGGCACGCGTCGAGGGGCCCTGGTGCCGTACGGCACCAGGGCCCCGAAGGAAATTGAACACCATCCGCCGGCTCTACTGCGGAGCCGACCGTCTGTTTCCGCTACCGGGCCCGAGCGACGGGCGGGTGAGCGGGGATCGCGTAGGCGTGACCTGGAACCACCTTCCATTCCGGGCTCTTGCGGCACCCGGGCCCGGACACGTCGCGGGCCGGGCGATCCTGATGGCGTCTGCTTCCTCCGTCCGTCCGCTGGATCGATCCCGTTCGAACCGGTACCGAACTCCGCCGGCTCGACGATGTCTGCACAAGAAACCCTAATCACGCCGGCGGTCGATGTCTACTGTGGCAAAGATAGATTTCGCATGGTTCGAGGCATAGAAATTCTGTGGCACGCAGCGACCGGCGGGAGCGCTGAATAGAATGGGTTTCCATGTCGAACCCTGACGAGCTGCTCGTTGACATCTCCGCCATGGTGGAGTCCGGGCACAGCACTCAGATGTCGTTGACCGTGATCGTCGGTGGTGCCGTGATCACCGGCCGGCTGGCTCCCGAAGCGGTGTGGCGGGAGCGGGTGTCGGAGGTCCTGAAGGACTCGGACCGCCTCGGCCCGTTCTCCGACGTCTTCGCTCCCGGCCGCGCGGCGGAGCGGGGCGACCGTGCCGGAGCGCCGACGCATCTGCACTTCCATCTCGCCCGCATCCTTCAGGGCAGCGTCGGGATTCCCGAGACCGGCGGGATGTACCGCGTCGCGATCAAGGACGTCAGCGCCTGGACCGTGGGCGACTTCAGGTACTCCGACCAGTGACGCGCCAGGAGGGCTTCGCCCGGTGACACGCGATGAGGGCCCCGCCGACCTGTGTCGGCGGGGCCCTCATGGTGTCCTGATCTCGGCGGATGTCCTCAGAGTTCGAGCGGGGCGGGGCTCCCGAGCAGGGCCGAGGCGTTCTGGAGCGGGCTGAGCGCGCGCGGGGGCGCGGCCACCTCCGGGGTGCGGCAGGTGAAGCCGAGGCGGGCCATGGCCCGGGTCACTTCCCCGCTCGTGAAGTCGCGGCGGTCCTGGCGGGTGATGACCTCGCCCACCTGCTTGACGGGATAGTGGCAGCGGCCGATGATCACGGACTCACCCGTGATGGGCTCGGGCTTGATCCCCTTCATCGATTCGAGCACTCCACTCTTGGAGAGGTCGAACGGGAATCGGGCGATGACACAGCGCATGTTGCCTCACAGGTAGCGGGAGAACGGGCCGAGCGGGTCCGGGGCCGAGCGGCCGGGGACGGCGGGACGCTCAGCTGGAGAGGGCGAGAACGCCCTGGGTACGGCGGAGGCCGAGGACATCACGTACGCGGACCCGGTCCGAGTACGCGGAGCCGGCGCGGAAGGCGGCGAGCTGGGCCTCGGTGACCGAGTCCGTGCATTGGTCGTCCTCGTCGCAGACGAGGAGATACCCGACACCGGCGCCCGCCATGATGGACAGGGCCACCTCGACGGTCATGTCGCCACGCACCCGCGGCCCGGACGCGTCCCTCAGGTCGACGGCGACGGCCGGGACGGGTCCCGCGGAAAACGGCTGCATCTGAACGAGCGTCAAAGGGTGCCTCCTGCGGGGTGAGTGCGGTGGAGTGTGCGGCGACCGGTCGCCGGTCCCCGCACACCGCTCACCGGCGAAGGGGACCGGCGACCGGTGTGTCGGGGGCCTGAGCCGTCGGGCCGGAGCCCGGCCACGGCTGGGCCCCCGGCCACTGCCGGGTCCCGGACTACTGCTGGGCCGTGCGGTGCGCGGCGGTACCGGTGGACCGGCCCTGGCCGGGGCGGCCACGCCGGCCCCGGGAGGAGGCGGAGGCGCCGCGGCGGGGACGCTCCGTCACCGGCGCGCGGATGACGACCGGCACGCCCGAGGGGGCCTGGGCGCCCGTGATGCGGCTCAACTCTTCCTCACCCGAACGCACTTGACTGGTCTGCGGGGTGATGCCGGCGGCGGCCATCAGCCGGGTCATGTCGCGGCGCTGGTTGGGCGTCACCAGGGTCACGACGCTGCCGGACTCGCCGGCACGGGCCGTACGGCCGCCGCGGTGCAGGTAGTCCTTGGGGTCGCTCGGGGGATCGACGTTGACCACGAGGTCCAGCTGGTCGACATGGATGCCGCGTGCCGCGACATTGGTCGCCACCAGCACCGTCACATGCCCGGTCTTGAACTGCGACAGGGTCCGCGTGCGCTGCGGCTGGGACTTGCCGCCGTGCAGGGACGCGGCGCGGACGCCGCTGTTCAGCAGGTGCTCGGTCAGCCGGTCCACCGCGTGCTTGGTGTCCAGGAACATGATCACCCGGCCGTCACGTGCCGCGATCTCGGTGGTCGTCCGGTGCTTGTCCGCCGCGTGCACGTGGAGGACGTGGTGCTCCATCGTCGTGACCGCGCCTGCGGACGGGTCGACGGAGTGGACCACAGGGTCGGTCAGGTAGCGACGGACCAGCAGATCGACGTTGCGGTCCAGCGTGGCGGAGAAGAGCATCCGCTGCCCCTCCGGACGCACCTGGTCGAGCAGCGCCGTGACCTGCGGCATGAAGCCCATGTCGGCCATCTGGTCGGCCTCGTCGAGGACGGTGATGGCGACCTGGTTCAGCCGGCAGTCGCCCCGCTCGATGAGGTCCTTGAGCCTGCCCGGAGTCGCGACGACGACTTCGGCCCCGCCGCGCAGGGCACCGGCCTGCCGGCCGATCGACATCCCGCCGACCACGGTGGTCATCCGCAGCCGCAGGGAACGGGCGTACGGGGTGAGCGCGTCGGTGACCTGTTGGGCCAGCTCCCGGGTCGGCACGAGGACCAGGGCCAGCGGCTGCCTGGGCTCGGCGCGCTGCCCGGCGGTACGGGCCAGCAGCGCGAGGCCGAAGGCCAGGGTCTTGCCCGAGCCGGTGCGGCCCCGGCCGAGTACGTCACGGCCCGCCAGGGTGTTCGGCAGGGTCGCCGCCTGGATCGGGAAGGGGACGGACACGCCTTCGTGGCCGAGCGCCGCCAGCAACGGCTCCGGCAGGGCGAGATCGGCGAACGCCTCCACGGCCGGCAGAGCGGGCGTGGTCGTCACCGGCAGTGCGAACTCGCCTTGCGGAGAAGCCTGCTGGCGTCCGTAGCTCTTCGACCGGCTGGGAGCGCCGGACCGGCCGTTGGAAGCGGCACCGAAGCGGCTGCCGCCCCTCTTGGCGCCGGCGCCCTCCGTGCGGGTGCGGGTGAAGCGATCGTTCGAGCGCGTGCGGTTCATGCGGAACCTTCCTTGACCGGGCGCGTATCAAGGAATTCCCGCAGCGAATGAGCAGCGCAGAGAATCGCGAGAACGAGCCGAATTAAATTCAGCACCGAATCGGATCGGTGCAGAATTCTCGCGGGATGTGGCGCCTGAGAAACGGCGATATCCCGGGATGAAGAGCAATGACGGGGGTGAAGAGGAATGGGGGGTCGTACGCAGGACCGGAGCAGGCCAGGAGCGGGAACAGGCCGGACGTGGAGCAGGGGGCCAGGATCGGACCGGGCGTGGCTCAGGAGCAGATCATGCGTGGACCGGGCGTGGATCTGGAGCGGCGTCGACGGCAGGAGGTCAGGAAAAGAACCGGAATGGTCACCCTGAAACCCGGAAGCGCGGTCGCGGGTCGAACTCACCGCGGACTGCCGGGACGTCTGCGCCGAGCGCCGAAAACGCGGCGAGCCGGGGCCCGCACCCCAAGGTGCGGGCCCCAGCTGCGCCGTGCGTATCAGCGTCAGGCGGAAACGATGTTCTCCGCCGTCGGGCCCTTCTGGCCCTGCGCGATGTCGAAGGAGACCTTCTGGCCTTCCTGGAGCTCACGGAAGCCGGAGCTGGCGATGTTCGAGTAGTGGGCGAAGACGTCGGCGCCGCCGCCGTCCTGCTCGATGAAGCCGAAGCCCTTTTCCGCGTTGAACCACTTCACGGTGCCTGTAGCCATGTCAATTCTCCTTCGGGACGGTGCTCGGGATCCGCACTGTGCGGACTCCGCGTCGCCGTGATGATTACCCCGCCGGAAAATGACCGGATACAAAAGAACACCACCCTGCAGGACAGGGTGGATGCTCACAAGTTTTTGGGAACCACAACTGCAACTGGAATCGACAGTAGCACGGCACGATCGATTGTGCGCGGCCGGAAATTTCACTCCGCCTGTCGATCAAGAAATCCTCATCGCGCCTGGCGTCGATTTCTTACGTCGCCGCCACAGATATTGGATCGCCCGGGTCGCAGCGTTTCTGCCCGGGGATCAGGCGGCGCAGTTCGGAAAACGTGCCGACAATCGAATCCGCGTCGACACGGGTGACGCGGCCGGCCCCGCCGCTCTCGCCGGTCCTGCCGCTCTCGCCGGTCCTGCCGCTCTCGCCGGTCCTGCCGAGGCCCGCCGGTCGGACCGCCGTGCGTCCACCCCGGACTCGACCTGCTCCCGGGACCGGCCCGGACCCGCGCCGCACGGGCCTCCCCCCCCGGGACCCGGCCCGGACCCGCGCCGCGCGGCGGTCGTGGTGGTCACCGGTGGGGCGGCGCCGGCACGGCACGTATGCGGAATCGAGACCGTTCCGCATGCCTCTCTTCGCAACTGCCGGGCCGTGTCGTGCTGTCCTGTGGGGCAGAGCTCACGGCCGCGTGCACGGTGGCCGTAAGCCGTGGTCACGCGGGGCGTGACCGTGACTTCGTCGGTCGAGAAAAGGATGGGTCATGCCCGGTCTCAGACGTACGTCGGTGATAGCGCTGGCAGGCGGAATCATGCTGTTGACGGGATGCCAGGACGCGTCGAGCGGTTCCGCCGCGGGCGCCGCCTCCTCTCCGGACGCCTCCGCCTCGGCGGACGTGCGGGCGGACGGCTCGGCCCCGGCCACGACACCCTCGTCGCGTTCCGCCGGCACGCCCGCACCGTCGCATGTCTCCGCCACCCCGGTCCGGGCCACGGAAGCCGCTCCCGCCGCGACCAGCCACGCCCCCACGGCCGTCCCCGGCTGCCGCAACCTGGCCGCGGGCGGCGAGGTGAAGGCCGCCGTGACCCGGGCGTACCGGCAGACAGTCCACTTCGCGCACATCGAGCCGGTGCCGCACGGCTTCTTCTACGGCCAGTGCGGCACCGTCCGTTACGCCGCCACCCGCTTCCAGCCCTTCGACGGCGCGACGTACGAGGAACTCGTGGGCATGCAGGACGAGGGCAGTGCCACCAAGTACTTCCGCGACTCCGGCGGCGGCTGGGTCCAGGTCGGGAGCGACGGCTTCCCCGCCGAGCCGCACGGCTGCGGAGACATCCCGGCGATTCCCGCCACCCTGGCCGCCGCCTGGAGGAACTGCGCGGTCGCGCACTGAGCCGCCCGTGCGGCCCTGGTCACAGGCGCCCGGGAGCCGCGGAGTCCGCGGTGGTCCGGGTCGGCGTGGCCGTCGTCGCCGCGTAGGGCGGGGTGTCCTGTTCGCAGGTGGCACCGACCGGCGGGAGCGCCGCCGAGGAAGTGCCGGACCGCGTGCCCGCCGACGCAGGCGCCGGGATCGTCCAGCGCGGTGTGGCCGTACCCCTTCGGCAGCGCGGTCGCCTCTTCCCGTTCCTTTCCGTTCGGTCCTGCCGGTGGTTGTCACTGGCTGCTGAGGTACCTGCCGTACGCGAGGGCGCCCGACGGGGAGGGCAGGCCCAGCTCGGCGGGTGTGAAGGCGGAGGAGCCGTTGGCGCTCGCCCGGGGCAGCAGCCACACGCCGCCCGAGCCGGCGTTCTCGCCCGGGGAGCCGACCGCCATGTCCGCCTTGCCGTCGTGGTCGTAGTCGCCGGTGGCGACGGCGGCGCCGAAGGCGTCGGCGGCCTCCGCCACGCCCGGCACGCGCGGAGTGTCCTGCTGGTACCCGACGGAGTGGCCCTCGCCCCGCGCGTCGACGAGGCCGGTCGGGCCGCCGAACAGGAGGGTCGCGGCGCCGGCGCCGGCGCCGGCGCGGGGGCCGGCGCGGGTGCCGATCGCCTCGCCGGGGGCGCCGGCGATCAGGTCGTCGCGGCCGTCGTCGTTGCTGTCGGCGACGGCGAGGGCGGCGCCGAAGCGGTCACCGGCCTCCGCGACGCCCATCACGCCGACCGTGTCCTGGTTGAGGGTCTGCTGCCGGTAGCCGAAGCTGCCGGGTGTGGCGTTGCCGTAGTGGACGTGGATGCCGCCGCCCTCGGCGATCTCCTCGGGGCCGCACGGGTCGTCGATGTTCTCGTCGGCGATCTCCCGGCATTCGCCGAGGGCCAGGTCGTCGTGGCCGTCGCCGTCGAAGTCGCCCGCGGCGAGGGCGGAGACGCCGGCGTTGTCGGTGTTCCAGGTGTTGACCATGGCGTGCCCGGTCGCGTCCCAGGCCCACAGGCGTACGTGCGACTGGGTGAAGGGAGTCGTCGTCCAGTACCCGATGGCCAGGTCCGCCGTGCCGTCCTCGGTGAAGTCGCCGACGGCGAGGACGGGGGCGTGGCCGCCCATGGGGGCGGTGACGACGGTGGTGTGGATACCGTCGGCGGTGCGCAGGACGACCTTGTCCTTGCCGCCGATCACGATGTCCCTACTGCCGTCGCCGGTCAGGTCGGCCGAGGCGACCGCCAGGCCGAACGCGGCAGACGCGGAAGGGCCGTTGAGGACGACGGAGCCCGGGCCAGGACCGCCTCTGGCGCCGCCCACCGCGACGACCGAGCCGGCGTCCGTGCCGCGGCCGGTGACGTCCTCGCCGGGGGCGCCGACGAGGAGTTCCGCGACGCCGTCGCCGCTGGTGTCCACCAGGGCCACGGAGGCGCCGAAGCGGTCGCCCGTCTCGGGGGTGCCGGGGACCTCGGGGGTGGCCTGGCTGACGCGGATGCTGCCGTGGGCGCCGATTCCCTTCGGGCCGCCCCGGACGATGTTGACGTAGCCGGCCTTCGCCTTGCCGTTGACCGTGCCGTCGGGTACGCCGACGGCGAGGTCCGCGTACCCGTCGGCGTTGAAGTCGCTCACGGTCTGCGCGGGAGCGGCGGCCGCGGCCGGAAGGGTCAGCCCGGCGGTGGCCGCGGCGACGACGGTGGCTGCTGTGGCGTACGTCCGTATCCGTGTGCGCACGGGGGCTCCAAGGTTTCCGAGGTGTGGAGTTCACCTGTGGGACGGCCGGAGGGCACCGAGGGTTGTGCCGGCGAGGGACAGGACGCGCGGGCGCGACTTCGCGGGGCGCGACTTCGCGGGGCGCGACTCCGCGGGGCTCGGTCGCTTCCCCCGTCCCCGTCCACGTCACCGTCCCCATCACCTTCCACTGCGACGGAACGCCCTGGGCGCGCATGATGCCGCCGGCCGTGTGAATTTCGCCAACTGAGCTGGAGAGGACGGGACTTCGCCGTGGGAGGAGCCCCGGTCCGCCCGTCGGCCCGGGGCCCCTCCCACCCCCGGAATCTTCACTTCCCGCGCACAACCATTCCGGCGGCTCCGTTGTCACACCCGTGTCACAGGCATCCGAAACATGCCGCGCCCGGTGCCCTCCAACCTCCGGTGACGCGCGGCCTCCCACGGCTCATGGGGGTTTGAACCACCTTGCGCAACCGCAGAATCTCGACCGCGACGGCACTCGCCGTCCTCTTCAGTTCCGTGGCGCTGACGGGCCTCGGGTCCACGGCAGCCCACGCCGACGGCCACGCCGTCCTGCCCGTCGCCTCCGTCGCCGACGTCGTCGTGGACAGCGTGCACCAGCGCGTCTTCGTCAGCGACCGGACCGGCGGCAAGGTCGTCGCCACCGACTACAGCGGCAACGTCGTCGGGACGCTCGGCTCGCTGCCGGAGGCCGACGGCCTGGAACTCTCGGCCGACTCGCGGACGCTGTACGTGGCCGTCGCGGGCAGCGACGAGATCGCGGCGATCGACACGGCCGACCTCACCGAGTCCGCGCGGTACTCGACCGGCAGCGCCGACGCCCCGACGACCCTGGCCCGCACCGGCGGGAAGCTCTGGTTCGGCTACGGCACGGCGGCCAACGGGAACATCGGCTCCCTCGACCTCTCGGGCCCGGAACCCGTCCTCGCCGTGGCCCAGGACAGCGCCAACCGCTGGTACTACGCGCCCCGGCTGGCGTCCAACCCGGCCGCCCCCGGTGTGCTGGCCGCGGGCGTGCCGGGCCTCAGCCCCTCCGCCGTGGCGACCTATGACGTCTCCGGCCCGGACGCTCCCAGGCTCATGGCCCAGGACCAGGCCGGCAGCAACCTGCGAGACCTCGCGGTGACCCCCGACGGCCGGCAGGTCGTCACGGCGAGCGGCGCACCCTACGAGCACCAGGTGCTGTCCACCACCGACCTGAAGAAAGTCGGCAGCTACCCGACCGACGCCTACCCGAACGCCGTGGACATCGCCGCGGACGGCACCGTCGCCGCGGGCATCGACGGCTCCTACGAGCCGGACGTCTACATCTTCAAGCCCGGTACCACCCAGCCGCTCCGGAAGTACGACTTCGCCGACACCGGCAGCGGCACCCTGGTTCCGGACGGCCTGGCCTGGGAGCCGGACGGCAACCACCTCTTCGCGGTCACCGGCAGCGGCAGCACGTACCGCCTCAACACGCTGAACGCGCCGACCAAGGCCGCCACCACCGTGACGCTGAGCGCGCCCGCCACGGTTGTCCCCGGCAAGTCGCTGACCGTGACGGGGAAGGTCAGTGGTGGCGATGCGCTGCCGGCCGGGACGTCGCTGACGGTCACTCGTACCGATGCGCAGTCGCCGTCGGGCAAGGCGCTGGCTCCGGTGACGACGGGCGAGGACGGGACGTTCTCCTTCACCGACACCCCGTCGGTCGAGGGCGACGCGAAGTACGCGGTCTCCTACGCGGGCGACGCGAGCCATGCTCCGGGGTCCGCCACGCGGACCGTGGCGGTCACCCGCAGCGCCACCACGGTGACGGTGAGCGCGCCCGCCACGGCCACCCGCGCCAAGTCGCTGACCGTCACCGGCAAGGTCGCCAACGCCGACGCGCTGCCGGCCGGCACGGCACTCACCGTCAAGCGCACGGACCTGGAGTCGCCCTCCGGCAAGGCGCTGGCCTCGGTGAAGACCAAGGCGGACGGCACCTTCTCCTTCACCGACACCCCGTCGGCCGGCGGCGACGTGAAGTACGCGGTCTCCTACGCGGGCGACGCGTCCCGTGCCGCGGGTTCGGGCTCCGACACGGTGGCCGTCTCCCGGACCGCCACCACGCTGAGCCTGAACAACAACGGCAAGGTGTACTCGTACGGCAAGGACGTCACCTTCACCGCGCACCTGGGCACCACCTACAAGAACCGCACGGTGGAGATCTGGGCCAACCCCTACGGCTCGGACAAGCCCGACGTCCTGGTGAAGAAGGCGACCGTCAACTCCAGCGGAAACGTCTCCGCCGTGGTGGACATGAAGCGGGACACCACAGTCACCGCGGTCTTCGCCGGTGACGCGCGCACCGCCCCGAAGTCGGTCAAGGCCACCGCGTACGCCGAGGTGAGTGTCTCCACCTCTCTGGCGAAGTACTACAAGACGGGCAAGGTCAGCGCGAACTCCTCGACGTACTACTGGTACCGCAAGGACGCCGGCCCGCTGTTCACCACCACGATGAGCTACTACTCGGGCCGCCACCACCGGCTGGACCTCGACGTCTACGTCCAGGGCCAGTGGCACCGCGGTTACGAGGAGTTCTTCGAACTGGGCACCGACGGCAAGAGCGTCATCGACCTCGGCTCCTCCGACGAGGCGGGCCTCCGTGTCCGCGTCCGGTCGGCCTACATCAACGACTCCTCCGGCGACAACGTCAACTCCACCACCTACAGCTCCTGGAAGTACATCTACTTCACCAACTGACCTGCGGCCCCGGGCCGTCGGCGGAGAAGCACCGAGCCGCCGTCGGCCAGGGCTTCTGAGAGGGCGGCTGTGACGGGGAAGCCGCGTCGCAGCCTGAACGAACTGTGGCAGCCGGGACGCGTTGGCGTACGCGTGTCCCGGCTGTCTGAGCCGGCCCCCACCGCCGATGCTCGTCATCGCGGTGACAGGGGCAGTGGATGTCAGCCGCGGAACAAGTCATTGCATGCAATAGAGCCCGACATAAGCCTTCCCGTCCCACGGCTTTCCTGCAAGGACGAAAGCCGTGTAGCTCATAACCCGTACAGCTGGAAATGCGGCGGTTCAATTCGATCAATTCGGGCTGAACCGCCGCAGGCGCCTGCATTTACGTAGCGATCTGGAGACCAGGGGCCGCGTCGGCCAGACGATTCACACTCGATCTGGCGCGAGAGCTGCACGGCCGGGAGACCGTGCCACGCCCCCTCGATCCGCAGCAGGGGCTGGACGGTCGCTGGTCGCTGGTTGCTGAGGTCTGCGGGGCCGTTCAGTCGCGCGGCCGGGGTCAGTAGCGGTCGGTCACGGTCGCGGTGGTTGCTGTACTCCGCTGCTGTACCGCGGCTCTCACTTCGCGTCCCGCTCCAAGAGCAGGCTGATCGATCCGTCCTCAAGAAGGATTGATGCCCCTTCAAGTGCGGACCATCCTTGCTTGCTTGCTTGCTTGCTTGCTTGCTTGCTTGCTTGCTCGCCGCGCTCGCGCACCGGGCCGACAGCGCCCGCACCCATTCGGCATCCCGGGGCACGCCACGGAATACCTGGGGACCCAGGTGCGAAGACCCCACGGTGCCTATCATCTTCTGGAATGCACAAAGGGCCTTCTGCGCAGTCACGACGCCCAGCTACTTCGAATCCTGTGATTGACCCTGGTCACGCATGACGAAGGGACACCTCATCGATGCGCATCCTCCTGCTCGGGCCGCCCGGAGCCGGCAAGGGCACGCAGGCGGTGCGCCTTGCCGCGCATCTGTCGATCCAGCACATCTCCACCGGTGACCTGTTCCGCGAGCACATCGACCAGGGCACCGAGCTCGGGCAGAACGCCCACACGAACATGCGCGCCGGCCTTCTGGTACCGGACGAGGTCACGATCGGGGTGATCAAAGAGCGCCTTGCCCGCCCGGACACCGAGCACGGATTCCTGCTGGACGGCTTCCCCCGCAACCTTGCCCAGGCGGAGGCGTTGGACGACATCCTGGCCGATTCGGAGTCGACGCTGGATGCCGTGATCGACCTGGAGATTCCCGAGGCCGAGGTGGTCAGGCGGATCGCTGGACGACGGCTGTGCCGTCGGGACCGCGAACACATCTTCCACGTCGACCACAGCCCGCCTGAAGTGGCAGGAGCCTGCGACGTCTGCGGCGGTGAGCTGTACCAGCGCGATGACGACCGCGAGGCAACCGTTCGTAGGCGACTGGAGGTCCATCGCAGCGCGACGGCGCCGGTCGTCGACCACTACCGGGCCCCGGGTCTGGTGACCACGATCTCGGCCCTCGGCCAGGTCCAGGAGGTCCTGGACCGCGCGCTGGTCGCGATCGGCCAGGGCCAGGTCGATGCCTCCGGCGCGTCGAGCGGTTGACCCCTCCGCAGGGAAGGTGCGAGGCGGTCGTCCCGCCGCTCGCCGCAATGTGCCCACAGCCGGGATCGGCGCCCCTCCATCGTCCCGGGGCGCCGAATGGCTCCGCACCCACCCCCCCCTCACAACCTTCTGATCCGTAGCTCTGTGTAGAGCGGTCACGAACGGTCATACCGGCCGCGCCATGGCCTTTCGAGGATGTTGCCGGGCTGGGACGGTTACTGGAGTTGCTGTACTTCGCTGCTGTACCGCAACCTCAGGGCCTCATCCTTATCAGGCCGATCACGGCGGCTAGAAGTGCTTGACCCATCGGCCTTCTGCCCGGACGGCTGGTCCCGTGAGGTCAGCCGCTGGTGTCAGACGTTAGCGATCGACTTGACAGTCCGATTCCGGATCAGTACCGGGGCTCTTCAGCCGGTCTCGGACAAGCAGCAGCACGATGATCACGGTGACTAGCTGGGTCGCCGAGTCGAGCGCTGCTGAGAGCGCTGGCGATTTCGTGGACCGGTCATCAGTGAACAGACGGCCATGACGTCCCACCGGAGAAGAGCTGCTGGTGGAGGGTTCTGTGGCATGTTGAGCTCACTCCTGACCAGGCGTAACGGGGGCCAGTACCCGAACCATCGATCGGGCATATGCTGCCGCCGATCACGTGCGGGAAGCCTGAGGGGGGCGTGTCATGGGTGCTGAAAGAGCGACGAGCGGTCGAGCCGTTTCGGACGGGGTGAACGAGGCTTTGTACCTGGATGACGTGAACGATACGGAGCGCGGCGGCTCCGCATTGCGGCGGCGTCTGTCCTGTCTGGTGGTCGCGGTGGCGATCCTCGCCCTGATGGCGGGCGGCTTGGTCTGGCTGTTCCGGGACGAGTTGTTCCATCCGTTCGGGGACGCCCGAGCTTGTGAGGGCAGCGACACGCAGCTGCCAGGCCTGATCGGCGCCGGGGGTGCACAGATTCCCGCCGGTGCTTCCGACATCCACTACTTCACCAGGAACGGCAGCGCTGAGGTCACCTTCGTGAGCAACCAGATACCGGATTACCTCCACCGCGCGGGGATCCTCCCGGATGGCAAGCCCCTGTTCGACGAGAAGTACGGCACCAAAGGGGTCGCCGATGACGAGATCGAGCTCCCCGAGGGTCTGTGCGGGTCTCCCCTGCGGGGCCCTGTCTGGATCTACCACTCCACAAGCGCCACCGGTTCGAGCGTCAACGTCATGGTCGAGGTCTCTCCCACGCTCCGCGACGATTTCCGCTTCCCGGCCCGCACAGTGGTCACCTACAGCCTCTCCTGACGCGCACTCGGAGCGATCTCCTTACGCGCGTCTGTGGATCATGGACGGCGCTGCGAGGGCTGTCTCTGGCCGACTTATTGCCCTGACGAAGATTGTTTCGTCGCTGAGCGCGCAGCAAGATCACTCCTCCGGCACGCGCCGCTTGCCCACGCGGTCGGTGGAGTCAATGGGTGAGCCAAGCCGCACACGGACTTGAAAACCGTCGTGGCGCGAGTCACCGTGGGTTCAAATCCCACACCCACCGCAGGTGAACGGCCCCTGACCGGGTAACTGGTCGGGGGCCGCTTCCGTGTCCGTTCACCGTGATCGCCCGCTGTTCCCCGAGGTTCACTGCTCGATCGGGCACGGGAGGGGCACGCTTCTAGTCGTCGAGCCATGGGCCTCGGGTGATTTGTTTGTGAAGTCGCTCGTCCAGGCAGCTCAGGTGGGCCCAGACGAACTGTGTGCTCTGTTCCCCGGCCCGCGTGATCTCCAATGTGACGCCATCACCGGAGTGGCCGACATCGGTGGTTTCCATACAGAACGCGCAGCTCACGGGCTCCTTGATGTTCATCTGGTGAATGTAGCCCGCGGTGTGCAGATCGAGTTGGGTGGAGGGCTTGGACTGCTACTGCGGGCCACCGACCTGTCGGCCTCCGCCGACTACCCACCCCTACTCCCATCCCGTCTGCCGTCGACCCACACACCGTGGAGCGGGCGTGGTTCCTGGCGTCCAGGTGGAGCGCGCCACTGTACGAACGACCTGGACGCCAGGGGCCGCGTCTGCTCGGCTCTGCCTGGGTCGACGGCAGACGGGATGGGAGTACCCCGCGCACGCCACACTCGGCCGGCACTCGCGAACGGCGCCCCCGCTATCTCGGAGCCTGAGCGCCCCCGCCGGAGGCATGTTCTGATCGGCGGACTCCGTGGCCGGGTCTCTACTCGTGGGCCGTCGCTTGCTGCGGCCCCAGGGGCCGACCCCGGCGCCGAAGGCGCAGAGGGGTCGGGCTGGGGCCAGCCCGTGCTCGCGCGGGCACTTGAAGAGGAGGACATCGAGCCGTTCACGATCGAGGAGGTGCAGAGCCTGCTCGTCGAGGCGGCCAAACTCCGCAACAGCGCGCGTTGGGTCGTAGCCCTGGCGCTGGGGCTTCGGCAAGGGGAAGCGCTCGGGCTCCACTGGGAGGACGTCGACCTGGACGCGGGATACGTCCGCATCCGAAAGAACAGACTTCGGCCCAAGTACGCGCACGGCTGCGCTGGCGATTCGTGTGGCCGGAAGGCGGGCTACTGCCCGAAGCGGGAGCAGACCCGGCGTGAGCACAAGTCCACGAAGTCACGGGCAGGGCGTCGCACCATCGGCCTGCCCGATCCGCTGATCAAGATTCTCCGGCAGCATCAAGAGGTCCAGGAGCGCGAGCGGATCGCGGCCGGTGCGGACTGGGAGGGCAAGGGGTACGTCTTCGCCTCGCCGATCGGTGGACCGCTGGGCCCGAACACGGACTTCCACGTCTGGAAGCGGCTTCTCCTCGATGCGGGCGTTCGTGACGGGCGCCTCCATGATGCTCGCCACACCGCGGCGACCGTGCTCCTGATCCTTGGCGTCCCGGACGTCGTGGTCGACGCGATCATGGGATGGGAGCCCGGGGGAGCGGCCCGGATGCGCGCTCGGTACATGCACGTCACGGGGCCGATGCTCCGGAAAGTCGCGCAGCAGGTCGGACGAGCCCTCTGGGGGCCGCCCGGAGCCGAAGAAGAAGCCGACTGAGACGGAAACTGAGACGGACAACGAAGAAGGGCCCCACCGCAAGCGGTGGGGCCCTTCGACATCGTGCCCGGTGAGGCACTGGCGGAGGATACGAGATTCGAACTCGTGAGGGGTTGCCCCCAACACGCTTTCCAACTGTGCGCGCAGCGGTACGTGGCTGTTCACGGACGTTCGCGCAGCAGCTCAGAGAGTGTGCGCGTACGCCGGCGGACAGCGACGTACGCGGGCGAACTGGACAACGACCAGGACAACGACCAGGACAACGAGATCAGGTCCGTGGGACAACACCGACGAACTCAGCCCCCTTGTGGTTGCTGATGATGAAGTCGAAACCGTGGCCATCAGCGCAGGTCAGTTCCACACTGACGAATCCGCCTCTGGTCCCGAGGGGGCTGCCGTGACTGTCCCGGTCAGGGTGGACCGTAACCGCCTCGTGGTCGGGACCATCTCCCTGCTCCACCTCTGCGATGCCGCACGCGGGGCACTTGACTTGCCATTGCATGCTCCACGGTCCGCTCTCGCGCGGCGCTGGAACGAGGATTCCATCGTGACTCTGAGGCACGCTTCCCTCCAGACAGGTTGGTCCCATCCATGACAGCCGACGGGCGGCTGGCACGCAGGACTTTCATCTGATCCGTAGGCGGGTGCGCCACCCACGGACGGCCTCTGATCGGTAGCTCAGACGTGAAGATGAGCCGCGTCCGCACCTCGCCACATCCGCCGCCGTTCGCGGTTGTACGCCAATGTTGATGTCACCGGCTGATGTCAACCGCCGACGGGGCCAGCCGGACATTCGGTCGTCGCCCACGCGGATCCGAGTACTTAACTCACCCCGGAGCCGTTCCACTTCCCCCAGCCTCACACCACAAAGAT
Source organism: Streptomyces sp. NPDC060027 (assembly GCF_042737005.1). Classification (NCBI taxonomy): domain Bacteria; kingdom Bacillati; phylum Actinomycetota; class Actinomycetes; order Kitasatosporales; family Streptomycetaceae; genus Streptomyces; species Streptomyces sp. NPDC060027. The sequence continues at coordinate 16,619 of NZ_JBHWVI010000016.1, read as the reverse complement.
GCCCACCACCAGCACGAGATCACTCGACGCAACGAAGCACTATTGGACCGCTGAAGCACGAGTGGCCTCGGCTATTGAGCAGGAGAGCCGCGGAAAATTTCCGGGGCTCTTTGCGTTAACGGAGTCCTCTCGTTTTACAGCTCCGCCCGGCGTAATACGACAGAACGTCCCGGCATCGATATTACGGAACGACATCTACCTTGTCGCCGATGTTGAGGTTGTCGAAGAAGGTCTTCGCTGCCGTCGGGGACAAGTGGACGCAACCATGCGACTCGCGCGCCAGGCTGCCAGCATGGAATCCCAATAGTGGCCCGAAGTGCACGTAGTGGGGCATCGGCGCCGGCTTGTGGGTCACCGGGTCCTTGTAACTGCTGCTGAAATGGATCGCATGCTTACCGATGACGGTGAAATGTCCTACTGGTGTGGGATTGGTCTTGCGTCCGCCCAGCGCCGCGACCTCAAGCTGGACGACCTTGCCCGGCTTGAGCAACCAAGCCCGCCGTGCCGAGATGGAGAAGCACGCACGGGCGTCATTCCGGCACTTGGCCAGCACTGGCGCGGTCGCCAGCGGCTTCTTCTTCGTGGTCGTGGCGGCGTCGCGCTGGAGCCCCTGAACTCCTGGCAGTACCCGTCCGGTGATACGGGCCCGGCCGCCGCTTGATACCACTTCGGCCGCGCTGTGCGCTTCGCGCTCGAGTGCCTCCGAGGTCACGACCGGCACAGCGCCCTGCAGGTGGCCACCAGGCGTCATCTCCTGCTGGACCACGTGGGCCAGTTCATGGGCGATTGTCTGGTCTCCCTCACTGCTTCCGGGCCGGTACCGGCCGGTCCCGAAGACGACGTTATGGCCGACGGTGTAGGCAAGGGCACCCAGTGCATCGGCAGATCGTGCGGCACGTCCATCGCTGTGGACGCGTACCCCGCTGAAGTCACGGGAGAAGCTGTGTTCCATCCGTGAACGGACGGAAGGCTCCAGTGATTGACCGGCGGAAGCCAGGACTTCTGCGACCGGCGGTGGCGCAGTCGGCGGCGGGGTGGGACGGGTGATCCGAGGAGGCCGCGACAGCATCTGCAAGGCCATGCCGCCGTGGGCTGCGAGAGGCGGGGTAAGCAAGGAAGGAGCGGGATAATCGCTGTGGACCTTCACCTGAGTGAAGTCGGCGGCGGACGCCACAGGCGTGGAGGAGGGGCGTTGGAAAGCCGGTCTGGCAGGAGGGGCCTGGTCGCCGGCCGAGAACGTCGGGCGACCGGGTCGCAAGTGGACAGGGGTTGCGGGCCTCGCCGGTGAAGCCGTCACGACCGGCTCGTGCCGCTCTGCCGATGCCCGCGCATGGAGGGTCATCGTCGACCACCTCTCCCACTCGAGGCCGTGCGGGTCTCATCTTCCGACCATCCCCTCACACGCTTGCAAGACGTGCCATTCCGGTACCCGTCTGGCCTACAAACCGTGGGTCCACCCTCGCCCGGAGGCGGGGTCGTTGACCGGTTGGGCGCAGCGTCCCACCCCACCGCGGGCCCCGGCCGAAGCAGACCGCTCGCGGCGCGCAGCTATCCGGATCACCCTCAGGGCCGTCAGCCGTTTCCGCATCCGACTTCTACCTGTCCGATCAGGCCGGCTGAGTTTCAACTCCACCTTCCGCCCGTCGCGGAGTTAGTGCCAGTGGTGACCTCTGGAGCTTCCGGTAAAGCTGACCCACTGTGGCGCTGAGGGCATGCAATCGTCGCTCACCAGCCTGCCAATTACTCATTCGGGTGCCGAGTCTGGAAGGAGCCCACGATCCTTCGCTATTACCCCGGATCTGCGCAGGTCAGGGCTCATCTCCTGCGTTATCACGCAGCGAATCGGAGTCGTTCGGGAGCGGGTGCCCGGTCTGTGAAACCGTGATCGGCGGACCGTGCCGCCCGTTGCGCAAGCCACCCGGAGACTCGGGGTCCGCCGTTCACAGCCGCACCCTCGCGGACGGTTCGAACGTGCCTGAAGCCGTGCGCGAGGTAGTACCGCTGGAGCCCCTCGTTCGTTGTCCAACTGTGCGCGTGGCGGTTCAGAGGCGTCCGCAGAGGTTCAAACGGCAGCTCAGCTGGGGTGCGCGTACGAAGGTGAACGGCGGCGACTGTCAGCGCACTGGACAAGGACCAGGACAACGAGTGGCGCGGAGAGAGTCGTCCCGCTACGGAGGCTCGATCTATCGCTCGTCGCCAGAATCACCCCCCCTACCCCCTCCATCCCGACAGAGCCACACGGCCAACGGGACCATGGCCGCGACCACAACGGAAGACGTCTCAATCGGAGCGCCAAGCTCGGGCACGAAGAGAACGAGAAGAACGACCAGCAGACCGATTCCGCCAAGGCCTCCCGCAATCAGTCCTCGCGAACGTACCCAGCGACGCTGTCGGGATACCGCATGAGGACTCTCGGGGCTTGAAGCTTCAGTACCAGTCGGTAGTGTCATTGATGACCTGCTCTCTGCAAGGACTAGGTCAGGGCGGCTCCCGTGCCAGCGGGGGCCGCCTTTTTTGCGGCCAAGCCACCCCGTCGATGGCAATAGTGACAGCGAGTGATCCAGCCGCCAATCTGCTTATCCACACCCTCTGTGGATAAGCCTCCTATAACTGTGTGCAACCATCGATAATCTGTGCACGACCCGGTGGATAGAGCGGTGAATAAGCCACAGGCGGATCCACAGAACGTGGCCTGAGCTGCGGCTTTCGCGTTTACACATTGTGGAGAAGAAAAATATTTCCTAGCAGACCAAGATCGCACCAAGTAAGCACGGAGGGATACGTTCCACTCCCGCATCTCCCGACTGCGGAACACCGCGTAAGGGGCTTGGTGTAGCTTCACCTATAACACCTATCGACTCACTCCATCCTTGGAGCCCACATCCCACTCGCCCTAGACGAGTGGTTCTCGTCCTGCGCTCTTGGAAACGCGAATGGCCCCGCCTGACGGCGGGGCCATTCGACGGGGTCGACCTGCACTCACCAGGCACTATCCCCACTGGCAGAAGGCGACGGAAGCGTCATCCCCTGACTTGTAGCGCGGCCATCGTTGCCCCCGGGGGTCTGTGGCCTCCACCTTCCGGACGGTGTCGATCAGCTCTCGCGGTCCCCCAGCTCGAAGCGTCGCAAAGACCTCGGGCCAGGTCGACTGGGCGTAGTCCGTCACGAGACAGGCAGCACCATCGGACAGTACGGCAGCGGCACGCACGTCGACGGCACGAACCGTGCCTGTCACCGCGTGTTCTGCCGCTTCAGGGGTGGCCGCTGCGACCCAATAGCCAGCCGCCGTGTTACGGATCTCCCGCTGCGCGAGCACCAGGTTCCGCAGTGCCTCTTTGTGCTCTGTTGTATGAGTCTCCTGCTGGGCGACTTCGGCCTTCAAGTCGGGAAGGATTTGATCCACCCGGAGGTCGGTGATCACGGAAAAGCCCTGATGGCCTTCGAGCACGATGGGGGAGTCTGCCAAGACGAGGTGATCGAACGACCCCCCTCGCTGCCGGAGGATCGCAACCGTCGCCGAGGGCGTGCCGGGATTGCCGAGATCGCATTCAGGGTGCAGCGCCGCTACCCCTTCGAGGGCACCTGCCAATCCGGCCGTGAGCGTGGTCTCCGGATCGGCCAGCGAGGCGACAAGCTGACTGCCGAGGCGCCCGACATACCAGGGCACACCGTGGCGACATCCGGTGTCCAGGCCCGCCGTGCTTAGTCCGTCCAGCACGACGGCAAGAGTCGGCGTTCCGGCCACCCAATCTTCATTGGGAGCGGCTCCACCAGGTTGGGTGTCGATGGCGACGCGCATGCTCAGCCTTCGTGTCGGTACAGCGGGGTGATGCGTCGACTCTCCTGCACTTCTAGCGTCTTCGGGTCGTAACGGCACGAAATCAAGGTGGAGAACCTGCGTGTGCGGACCTCTCGGTACAGCTCTGCCAGGTTGTTCTCCAGGAAGTGGACGACCCCGCTCGCCCCTATGGCGTGGATGCCGGCGATGTAGAGGAACGTCCCCTTGCCGTCCAGGCGAGGGAGACGCCCCAGGTAACCAACGTCGCCGTCCGACCCGTCTTCATCGAAGGGGGACCGGTACTTCTTCCCGGCCACCTGGTCGATCAGGTGCCACGCCGTGTCCTTCTCAAACCGAAGGCTGTCGTCCCCTTCGAGTACCTGCGCCACGATCGGGGAGCGTCGCGGACCGCAGATGACGACGTGGTTGTCCCGGTTGAGGTTGACGATTCCAGTCGGCGGAATCACTTCGTACTGCGCGTCAAGCTTCATGCCAGTGACCAGTTTGCGCAGGTGTTCGAAGTTGTTCAGGTCCTCGCGGGTGACAACCTCGCTGGGGTTCTGATCAGGACCTTTGCCCGCTTCGTACATGCCAGCAACCGACACCGTGACCATGTCCGTGCCGAAGAACGCGCGTTCCGGCGGCGGGCCGGCAGACGCGAGCTGGCCGACGCGCCCCCGACTGACCCCGAGTCGTTTCGCAATCTCGGCTTGCGTCATGCCCGAGGCCTGGGCCTCTTCGATCGCTTCCCGGCGGATGCGAGACAGCTCATTCACGTGGCTCTGATACCGCGCCATCAGGTCGATTGAGGCTTTAGCGCGGTCAACGGGGTCCGTGATCCCAGAGACCTTCTCCATGTCGTCCTGCATGTCTCTCCCAACGTCGCCTAGGGGGGCTATCAGACTCTATCGCGAGAGGGGGTTGCGCGCAGCCGGGACTTTGCCTACGGTACCTAACAAGCACGACGGCAACCCCCCCTAAGCAAGCGGAGGGGATGTCCATCGAGGCTGCTTGACCTGCACTAACAGCGTCTGGAGGAAAGCCCGCGAGGGTGAGTACGAAGAGAGCGCCTGTGCCTTTAGAACTCAACAGCGTGCCGATCCAGCCGCCTGCACACGGGCGGTCGATGGGTCGATGTAGACGCAAGTGACGCGTCCTCCGGCATCTCGATACGTAGTGCCAGAGGTCGTTGCTCAACCGAACAGACCACAACCCAACAACGGCGCGCGGCCCCGGTGCTGGAACACCGGGGCCGCTGTTCGGGCCGTTCACCTTGCAGGGAGAACACGACCCATGAACCCCATCGTTACTGTTCAGGACGTTGTTACCGCGTTCGCCGACTTCATGGAGCCGACGGATGCGGAGCTGGACGCGATCGAGCAGGAGATGCCCGTCATCACGGCGGAGATCGACCTGCTCGACGCGCAGATCATCACCCTGGACCACACGCCCACCGAGCTGGACGCGCGGCGTATCCGCCGGGCCCACCGCCGGGTGCTGACCGCCCGGCGTGAGTTGGCCAACCGCGCCGCCACCGTCGACACGGCGGGGGGTGCCGCGTGAAGGCCAAGACCGTACTGCCCGCCGTCGCGATGACGGCGGTGTCCATGGTCCTCACCTTGGCCGTGGTCATGATGTGGCTGGGCGCGGCGATGCCGTGGCCGGTCGCCCTGGTCGTCGGTCTCGGGATCGACGGCGGATGGCTCGCAACCCTGGCCTACGAACGCCGCCTCGCCGCGCAGGGCGACCACTCCGACGCCGTGGCGGCGGTCGGCTGGTCGTTCGGCCTGGTCGCCACCGGCGTCCTGATCGCCCACGCGCTGACCGCTGAGGCGGAGACGGGCGCATGGCTGGCGGTGGCCTGGCTGCCGCTTGCGGCGAAGGCACTGTGGCTGGTGCACGGGTTGTGGGAGCGGACCGCGCTCACCCCGAAAGCGCTGACCGCCATCACCGGTATCCAGCAGGAAGCCCGCGATGAAGCGGCCTTGGCCCGTGCCCGACTGCGGGCGGAAGCGGCCACCGAGGAGACCCGGCTGACGGCCGTGACGCAGGCTGGCGCGCGCGTCGCCCGCGTCCAGGCCGACACCGCCAAACGGCTCTCCGATGCATGGTCGACGCTGGAGGCAGCCCGGTCCGGCGAGGACACCGGAAGGGCCTTGACCAGCGTGACTCACCGCGTCACGCCCGACGTCACACCCCGCTGGGAGCTCCCCATCTGGGGACCGACAGAGCCCCTTACCGCACTCGAATCTGGGCCCGCCCTCACCGACGCCGAACTTGACGCGGTCGTGGACGAGATCCGCACCAGTCGCGTTCCCGCCCTGTCCTACCGGGAGTTGGCCACCCGCTTCCGCACGGCCGGCCACTCCGCGTCCGAGGTCCGCCTGCGGGCGGCGTGGAAGCGCGTGGCGTGATGGCAGCGCTGCCGGTGCTCCGGTGGCGCCTCGCCCCGGACGGCTACGCCACCCGCCGCCAACTCCGGGCCCGCGGACTACGCCCCGGCGGCCAGGCCGTGGCGGCGCAGCTCGAACGACCGCGCCGCCGCCGCGGACCGCTGGTCGCCTACCTCTACCGGATCGATCTGGCCCGGCCGGTGCGCCCGATGACGGCCGCGAAGTGGGCGGCGCTGGCCAAGGCCAACGCCGCCCGCCGCACCTGCCCGACCTGCCGCCGCGATGCCGGATACGTCATCCCCGCCTCGCTCGGGACCTGCGTGCCCTGCGCCTACCCCGACGACCAGCGCGCCGCCTGAACACCCCGACCACCTCTTGGAGTTTCGCTGTGACCAGCACCAACGCTGCTCCGAGCACCATCGACTACGCGTGGCACGCGCACGTGACCGTGCCCGGTGAGAGCCGCGCGTTCGCCCGCGGAACCGTCACCGTCCCCATCTCCTTCTGCTGGGACCGCGTCACCCGTGAAGTCGCCGCATGGCTGCGAGCGCAGGGCTCGACCGTCCAGCTCGCCGACATTCATCTCATCCTCGCCCCGCGCGCCTGACCGGAGGGATCGACCATGTCCAAGCCCAACACTCGCCGCCTTGACCAGGCCATCCGCGAGACGAACCGCAAGCTTGAAGCCGTCCGCAAGGGCGAGCTGTGGCCGCTGACCGGATCGGAGCGGCGCCAGATGCTCGCCGCGCTCGCCGGCGGCTCCTACCGGGTCCTGCGCGGCAAGAGCACCGGCCGCGCGGACAACCGGATCGACTCCGTCTCCACCTCCGCCGAAACCCGGCTCATCGCTGAGATCACCGCGTTGCAGGTAGAGCGGCAGCGACTCGTCACCGAGGCTGCGCAGGCCAAGGCCGCGAAGAAGTCCTCCGGCTGGTGGTGACCGTGGCCAGCCTGAACACGCCTCCCGGTGAGTGCCCGCAGTGCTGGCAGCACGCCCACGACCCCCGCGCCCACCGCAACCTCCGCCCCCGCGAGGACTGCCCGCAGTGTGTGGACCACATGGTCAACGGCCACCCCAACATCACGCCCAAGAAGTCCCGCTGGTGGTGACGCGCACCCGCGCCGCCGCTCGCCTCGCACCACCCCGCACAGCCCTCCCCCTTTCGCCTTCACCCCGGACACGGGGCAGTCAGGAGTGTCTCCAACCATGAGTGACAACGTCGTTCACCTGCACAAGAACACCGAACCGGCTCCCGAGCCGGCCACCGTGACCACGCTCACCGTGGTCCCCGAACCGGCACCCGCCGCACCCGTCCCGCTGTGGGTCCGCTCCGGACGCGCCATCCGTACAGCGGTGACACACGAGGCCACCAAGACCACCGCTCGCGCCGTTGCCCGGCACACCCTGTACGTCGCCGGCGGAGCGAAGATCGCGGCGAAGCGGACGTGGGACGGGCGGACCGCGTCCCGGTACGAGCGGATGTTCCGCGCGGCCGAAGCCGTCGGGAATCACGAGATGGCTTCGGAGTGGGAGGAGCGCGGGCAGCACTTCCGTGAGGCCCGGCACCGCCGCCGCATGGACCTGCTCCACTCGCCCGTGGACGCGGCCAAGGGCGTCGCGGTGAGTGCCGGGATGGGTGTCGGGTCGCTGGTCACCCTCGGAGTTGTGATGGCGATCGCGACGAAGGACGTCACGCAGGTCGTCACCCCGTTAATGGCGACGATCGACTTCATCAACCTGCTCATCACCATCGTCCGGGTGGTGTGGGGACCGGCTCTCGCGATCGGGCCCTTCCTGGCCCTGCTCGCACTGTGGGCGATCGGCAGCAAGCAGCAAGCCGCACCGGCATGGGCCCTACCCGAGAACGTCCGCAACAGTGAGGGTGAGCCGATCACGCCGTCGATCGTGGTCAAGGCCCTGCGCGACCTCGGAGTGCCCGCCCTGCGCAACGCCATCAAGGAGATGGGGGACGCCGGCGCGAGCATGCTCGGGCCAATCCGGATCGCGGGATGCGGCGTGGAAGTCGACGTCACCCTGCCCTCCGGGGTGTCTACGAACGAGGTGCAGGGGAAGCGGCGCAAGCTCGCGGAGAACCTGACCCGGCACGAGCACGAGGTGTTCATCACCATCCCGGAAGCGGCCCGCACGGTCCGTCTGTGGGTCGCCGACTCCGGTGCACTGGACGAGCCGATCGGTCCGTCTCCGCTGGTCACCGACGAGACGATGACCGCCGACTACGCCAAGGGCCGCGCCCCGTGGGGTCAGGATCTGCGCGGTGATGCTGCCGCGTTGTCCGTCTACCAGCGCCACCTTCTGATCACGGGCCTGTCCAACCAGGGCAAGACCGTCGCCCTGCGCTCCCTCGCGCTGTGGCTCGCACTCGACAAGTCCGTCCAGTTCCTCATGGGCGACCTCAAGGGGATCGGCGACTGGGCCATGTTCGACGGCCTGGCCACCACGTTGATCCAGGGCCCGACCGATGAGCACGTGATCCAGGTCACCGAGATGGTCGAAGGCGCCGTGGGCGAGATGAACCGCCGTCTGATGGCCCCGCCCGGCACCGTGTTCCCCGCCCTGATCGTTCTAGTCGATGAGGCGCAGGTCGCGTTCATGTGCCCGGTCAAGGACGAGGACGGCCGTTTCTACGGCGGCTCCAAGGCCACGTCCCGGTACTTCATGGCCGTCCGGAAGATCCACAACCAGGGCCGTGCCGTCAACGTGCTGATGTGGCAGGGCACGCAGGACCCGACCGATCAGAACCTGCCCAAGCTGGTCCGCGAGGGTGCCCACACCCGCGCCTCGCTCGCGCTGGGTACCGAGTCGCAGGCTCGGATGGCGCTGGGTGACAAGGCGGTTGACGGCGGGGCCGCGCCGAACCTGCTGCGTCCGGGCCTGGACCAGGGAACGCTCGTGGTCGCGTCGTCGGGCATCGACATCCCCAAAGGGCAGTCGTCCATCACGGTGCGCACGCACTACGTCGACGACGACGCGGCCAAAGTCATCACCGCCCGGGCCAAGGCCCTGCGCGACGGAGTCACCACCCTCACCGTGATCGACCGCGGTGAGGACCGCGACCCGCTCGCCGACATCGCCTCCGTCATCGGGGACGCCTCACGGGTCCGCACCAAGGACGTCCTCACGCGGCTCGCCACGCTGAACGAAAAGGCCTACGGCGGCTGGTCATTCCTCGACCTCGCGCGGGTGTTGGACGACGCCGGCGCGGAGCCGCACAAGTCCGACGGCGTCATGGTCGTCAGCCGCGCCCGCGTCACTCGCGCCCTCGCCAACCGCGACGCGGACGGTTCCGCTTCCGCCGACGGATGACAGGGAGCCAGCCCCTCCCGGGTCAGGGAGGCAGGGAGAACTCCCTGAACCCCTCCCTGACCCGCCTCCCTGGCCCTGAGCTGCACAAATGATCCATCAGGGAGGCAGGGAGGCACCGCAGGTCAACCCCTGAAACCCCCTCCACAGCCATCCCGCAAGGGGGTGGCTCCGCCTCCCTGACCGCGCACCGGAAGGGATTCCGCATGTACCCCGAACACCCCACCCACAACCACCCCGCGACCGCCGTCGAAGTCCACCAGCCCGTGCCACTCGCCCCCGCCGTGATGGCGCCGATGCCGCTCGTGCCCGTCCAGCCGGGCAGCATCCCGACCGTGACAAGCGTGGTCCTGCCCGACGGGCGAGTCGTCACGGGCTACGCGATCAACCCCGTCCAGCCCGAACCGCTCGCGGCCAAGCCAGCCGTGTCCCGCACGGCGGTGAACATCGCCCTTGGAGGCGTTGGGTTCGGCGCGGTGTGCGGAGGGCTGCTGCTCCTGACGACGTTCATCGCCGCACTCACCGCGCTCATCACCCAACTGATCACCCTCGCCGCCGTCATCTTCGGCGGCTGGATCGCCGTACAGATCTTCAGCGCTGGCGGCTCCAAGGGCGGGACCACGGTCAACATCCGCAAAGCCGTGATCAAGCGCAACCGCTTCTACAGCTAGCTACGCCAAGGGCGACCCCCACTCCGCCAAGAACCGGGGCCGCCCTTGCTGTCCAGCAACTCATCAAGGAACTGGAGACATCCAGCATGACGCAACCAACCGACATTCGGCGAGAGCACCTGCCTGCCGCTCTATCCCTGGCCACCTCCGGCTTGCCGGTGCTGCCCTTACGAGTAGGGAAGGTGCCGTTCGGAAACTGCCCGGCCTGCGCGCGGAACACGTGCGGCGGCCGGCCGAACATGAGGACCCCCGGACCGTGCCTCTGCCCCTACCCGTGCCACGGTTGGGCCGCCGCCACCACCGACCCCGGCGTCATCAACTCCCCGACGTGGGCGTCGGCGTGGCGGAGTGCTGCGACGCTCGCCTATCACCCCGGCGGCGCCGGGGTGACCGTGGTCGACCTGGACGACCCCGCCGCCATCCAGTGGGCCCGCGAGACCCTGCCCGCCACCCGGACCGTGGCCACCACCCGGGGCGAGCACTGGATCTACCGGGGCACCATGCCATCCGCCAACGCCGTACGGTCCGGTGTCGACATCAAGTCCCTTATGGCGTACGCCCGTTGGCTCGGACCCGGCACCGGAGCCACGGCCGCTCTCACTGGCGCTGTGCGCGCCCTTGCAGTAAAGGAGCCGTCCACCGCTCACAGGGCGCCCCAGACGCTCTCAATTCCCTTGGGTGGCCAACGGGAGAAGTGCCCGCACCGAACACCGGCCTACCTCGAACGTGGCATCGCCATGGCGGAGCAGCGCATCACCGAGGCGTCCAGCGCGGTGCATGCCACCGCGTACCGGACGTTCCTCGCCGTGCTGTCCACGCACGGCCGGTGCGGCTGCCTCACGGAAGGGCACATCGCCCGGCTGTTCACCGCCGCGCAGGCCAAGGGCGAATCGGCCCGGCACTGCACGGACGCATGGACCAACGCCCTGACCACGTTGGGACTGAGCCATGTCTGAGGACGACAAGACTCCCGCCCGCGAAATCATCACCGACTACGCCCAAGCCCACTTCCGATACTTCCGCACCTCCGACGGAACCGTGTACGCGCAGCACAACGGCCATCCCGTGGCCCGTCCCATCCGCTCGCAGGGCACCACGGGCAGCCACCGCCAAGAACTCATGGTCGGCCTGTTCAAGGACGGGATCGGCGTATTCAACGGGACCGCGCTCAAGGAGGCGTTGGACTTGATCGAAGCACTCGCGCTGACCGAGGACGTCCAGGCGGTGCACATCCGCGTTGCCCCTGGATTCGACGGAGCGACGTGGCTGGACCTGGGCCGCAACGACGGCCAGTCCGTCCGCATCCACCCCACCGGCTGGGACATCCTCACCCCCGACCCGCGCGAAGTCTGCTGGCGCCGCACCCAGCTCACCGGCGAACTGCCCCTGCCGGCCAAGGACACCGACGGCAAGGGCATCGACCTGCTCATGCGGCTGTGCAACTTCGCCACCGCGGAGACCGAATGCCTGGCCATCGCCTGGCTCCTCGGCTGCCTGGAACCGTCCGTGCCCGTTCCCGCGCCGTTCCTCACCGGCCCGCAGGGCGCGGGCAAGTCCACCGGCGGGCGGATGCTCGTCCGGATCGTTGAGGGGATGAGCGGTGACCTGCGCCGGGCACCGAAGGACGAGGAGAACCTGATCGCAGCGGTCGCGGCCGGATGGATCACCGCCCTGGACAACCTGTCCCACCTGACCCCGGAACTGTCCGACGCCATGTGCTGCATCGTCACCGGAATCGAGAACGTCAAGCGTGCCCTGTTCACCGACGGCGACGTGTTCCGCGTCGGCTACCGCCGCCCCCTGCTCCTCACCGGCATCGACGTCGGCGTCATCCGCCCCGACCTCGCCGAACGGCTCCTGCCCCTGCGCCTGGAACGGCCCCGGGTACGGCGCACCGAGGCCGAACTGTGGGCGGAGTACGAACAGGCACTGCCCATCGTCCTCGGCTCGCTCCTAGACCTCACGGTCAAGGTGCGCGCCGTTGCAGCGGAGACCCCCACCGACCTGCGCATGGCGGACTTCGCCCGCCTGTGCGCGCAACTCGACGCGGCCACCGGCCTCGGAGCTCTCGCCGCCTACCGGGCGAGCCTGGACGACCTGAACGACGACGTAATCGAGGGCGACCTCCTCGCGCAGACCGTCCTCAGGCACGCCGGCACCATCGCGCCGGGCGCCGCGCAGCAGATGACGTCCACGGAGTGGCTGTCCTGCCTCAGCAACCTCTACAGCGGCGACGACTGCCGTCCCCTGCCCAAGGGGTGGCCGACCACGGGCAAAGTCCTCTCCGACCGGCTCAAACGCCTCCAACCGACGCTGGCCGCCCGGGGCGTCCTCATCGACTCGGGCCGCACCAAGGCGGGCCGCTACCTCGAAATGACCCGCACGGCCGCCCTGGCCCTGCCTCCGCACGAGCAGACGCGGGCGTTCTGACCCGCGATCCGCACGCTCAAGCGAACAGCAAGAAGAGCACCAGCGACGGCGAGGCGTGCTCTTCTTGCTGTTCGGCGGAACGCCGCCCCAAGGTCGCGCCGCGCAGCGGCTCCTTCTTCACTCTGTAAGGCGCACCGAAGTACTACAGGCAGCCCCTTCTTTGTCCTAAGTAGGAAGACGCTGCGTCACCTGCGTCACCCGAGCCGGAAAACGGCCGCTGACCTGCGGCAACAGCGGTGACGCAGACGGCTAGCTCTGCGTCATCCTGCGTCACCTGCGTCACCCGATGACGCAGCCGATGACGCACCGGTGACGCAGCCCCGATCCGCCGCGTCACCCAAAACCGCAGGTCAGAGCGCCGAGTGACGCTGGTGACGCGGTGACGCAGAAATCCGAACCTCGGACAGACGCGGGCTTCCAAGGAGATCCGCGATACCAGCCGCAGCCCACCTCGAAGGAGTGCCCCACCCATGGACACGCCTCAGTTTCGTGAGGTCGATGACCCCACGTTGGTGTTGTTGACCGTCGAAGAGGCCGCACGACGCCTCCGAATCGGCCGGACCACCTGCTACCGACTCATTCGCAACGGCGAGCTGGAATCCGTCCCGGTAGGCAGCCTGCGCCGGATTCCTGCCGAGGCCCCCGGCGAGTACGTGGCTCGCCTTCGGGCCCAGCGGCGAGCTGCCTAACCCCCTCTCTTTCGGAGCGTCACCCGATGCCGGGTGGCGCTCCGACCTGCATCTATGCACTTCGAAGGAGCCCGCTCGTGGCAGAGGACAAGAAGCGCACGCGCCGCGCGAACGGCGAATCGGCCATCTACTTCGGCAAGGACGATCGTTGGCACGCTCGCGTGCCCATGGGCTACAAGGAGGATGGGACGCCCTACCGGCGGCATCTGACCCGGCCGACGCGTAAGGAACTCGTGGACGAGGTCCGGCGGCTTGAGAAGCAGCGCGACGAGGGTTCGGCGCGTCAGCCCGGCAAGCCATGGACGGTAGAGAAGTGGCTCCTGCACTGGGTCGAGAACATCGCCAAGCCCGTCATCAGTGAGAACACGTACGACGGCTACGAAGTGGCGGTTCGCGTGCACCTCGTGCCCGGTCTCGGGAAGCACCGCATCGACCGCTTGGAGCCCGAACATCTGGAAAGCCTGTACCGCCGGATGCAGAACAGTGGGAGCAAGGCCGGTACGGCTCACCAGGCGCATCGCACCATCCGGACCGCCCTCGGTGAAGCGGCGCGGCGTGGTCACGTGGCGAAGAACGCCGCCGCGTTGGCGAAGCCGCCACGGATGGAAGAGGCGGAAGACGAAGTCGAGCCCTACTCGCTGGTAGAGGTGCAGAGCCTGCTGCTCGAAGTAAATAAGCGTCGGAACAGCGCTCGCTGGATGCTGGCTCTGGCGCTCGGTCTGCGGCAGGGCGAGACGCTCGGTCTGCGCTGGTCCGACGTCGACCTGGACAACGAGTACCTCAAGCTGCGCCGGAACCGTCTGCGCCCCAGGTACGAGCACGGATGCCCGGACGCCTCACCCTGCGGCCGGAAGGCGGGGTACTGCCCGGACCGGGTGCAGGTCCGGCGCGAGACCAAGAACACCAAATCCCGAGCGGGCCGCCGCGCGGTACCGCTGCCCGGCCCGCTGGTCGCCATGCTTCGCTTGCACGCGGAGGCGCAAGCGCGCGAGCGAAAGACCGCCGGGAATCTGTGGACCGAGTCGGACTACGTGTTCACCCGGGCGTTAGGTGGCCCGCTAAGCCCGAACACGGACTATCACGACTGGAAGCGGCTCCTGGCAGACGCGCGGGTCCGGGACGGCCGGCTCCACGACGCCCGGCACACCGCCGCCACCGTGCTCATGCTGCTCGGTGTCCCGGCCCGCGTCATCGACCAGATCATGGGTTGGGAGCCGGGCACGTCCGCTCGGATGCGGGCGCGGTATCTCCACGTGCCGGACGCCATGCTCAAGGACGTCGCCCGGAAGATCGCCGATGCGATCTGGGGACCCTCGACACCCCTTGTGGACAAAAACCAGGACAACGAGGGCTGAGGACAACGAAGCAGGGCCCCACCTTGCGGTGGGGCCCTGCGACATCGTGCCCGGTGAGGCACTGGCGGAGGATACGAGATTCGAACTCGTGAGGGGTTGCCCCCAACACGCTTTCCAAGCGTGCGCCCTAGGCCACTAGGCGAATCCTCCGGGGCAAACAATACAAGACGTTGAGGAGTGCTCGCGAACTCGTTCCCGCCCCGGGGATCCTGTACTCTTTGCGGAGCCCCTCACGTGGCGCTATCTGACTGAACTCCCCCAGGGCCGGAAGGCAGCAAGGGTAGGTTGGCTCTGGCGGGTGCGTGGGGGGCGCTTGCGTTTCCGGAAGAGCCGCCGGCCCGCTCAGGGACGGGATGCCGCCGGGGTCGCGCCCGGGATGCGCTCAGGGCGGTCCTTGTTGTCAGTGGGCGCCTATACGCTCGTAGGCGTGTCGTCTCTCGCGCTGTACCGCCGCTATCGCCCGGAGTCGTTCGCCGAGGTCATCGGGCAGGAGCATGTCACCGACCCGTTGCAGCAGGCGCTGCGGAACAACCGGGTCAATCACGCGTACCTGTTCAGCGGTCCGCGCGGGTGCGGCAAGACCACGAGCGCGCGCATCCTGGCCCGCTGTCTGAACTGCGAGCAGGGGCCCACGCCGACCCCGTGCGGTGAGTGCCAGTCCTGTCAGGACCTCGCCCGCAACGGCCGGGGCTCCATCGACGTCATCGAGATCGACGCGGCCTCGCACGGTGGTGTGGACGACGCCCGTGACCTGCGGGAAAAGGCCTTCTTCGGGCCCGCGAGCAGCCGGTACAAGATCTACATCATCGACGAGGCCCACATGGTCACGCCGGCCGGTTTCAACGCGCTGCTGAAGGTCGTCGAGGAACCCCCGGAGCACCTCAAGTTCATCTTCGCCACGACCGAGCCCGAGAAGGTCATCGGGACGATCCGGTCGCGGACCCACCACTACCCGTTCCGGCTGGTGCCGCCCGGGACCCTGCGCGAATACCTGGGTGAGGTCTGCGGGCAGGAGGGCATTCCCGTCGCGGACGGCGTGCTTCCCCTGGTCGTACGGGCGGGCGCGGGCTCCGTGCGTGACTCCATGTCCGTGATGGACCAGCTGCTCGCGGGTGCCGCCGACGCCGGTGTGACATACGCCATGGCGACCTCGCTGCTCGGGTACACGGACGGCTCGCTGCTGGACGCCGTCGTCGAGGCGTTCGCGGCGGGGGACGGCGCCGCCGCCTTCGAAGTGGTGGACACCGTCATCGAAGGCGGCAACGACCCGCGGCGGTTCGTCGCCGACCTGCTGGAGCGGTTGCGGGACCTGGTCATCCTGGCGGCCGTTCCGGACGCGGCGGAGAAGGGGCTCATCGACGCTCCGGTCAACGTGCTGGAGCGCATGCAGGCGCAGGCCGGGGTGTTCGGCGCCGCCGAGCTGAGCCGCGCCGCCGACCTCGTCAACGACGGGCTGACGGAGATGCGCGGAGCCACCTCACCGCGCCTCCAGCTCGAACTCATCTGCGCGCGCGTCCTGCTGCCCGCCGCCTACGGGGACGAGCGGTCCGTCATGGCCCGGCTCGACCGTATCGAGCGCGGGGTGAACTTCTCCGGCGGCGGAGCGGCGCCCGCCATGGGCTACGTGCCCGGACCCGAGGCGCACGGCGCGGTGCCCGTCCCGCAGGCCGGACCGGCGGTTCCTCCCGGAGGCGGCCCCGCGGCGGCCCGTGCCGCGGCTCGCGGAGCCGGACAGGGAGCGGGGCAAGGGGGAGCCGGCGCGAGCGCCGGGGCCGTGCCGGGAGAGACGCCCGGGACATCCGCTCCCGTCGCTCCCGTCGCTCCCGTAGCCCCCGTAGCCCCCGTAGCCCCCGTGGCACCCGCGGCGTCCGTGACCCCTCCGGCCGTCCCGACGGGCACGCCCGCCCACGCTCCCGTGGCGCCCGAGCAGCCCGCGGCCCCGGCCGGTGCCCCCACGGGGGCCGCGCCCGGTGCCTGGCCC
>NZ_JBHWVI010000015.1:0-79255 GCF_042737005.1 Streptomyces sp. NPDC060027 | reverse complement strand
CGTCCTGGCGACGCCTGCCCACGGGACCCCCGAGGGCGTCCGGTGCTGGAGGGCCCGGGGGGCCGGGGGGTGTCGGTGCCGGAGGGCCCGGGGGGCCGGAGGGTGTCCGGTGCCGGTCAGGCCACGGAGACCGCCGACCAGGCCGCCGCCACGGCGTTGTACTCGGCGCTGCCCGCGCCGTACAGGTCCTTGGCCGCGTTCAGCGTGGCGGTGCGCGCGCCCGCGTACTTCGTCGACGAGGTCATGTAGACCGTCAGCGCGCGGTACCAGATCTTGCCCACCTTGTCGTGCCCGATGCCGGACACCGTGGAGCCGTTGCAGGTGGGGGAGTCGTAGCTGACGCCGTTGACGGTCTTCGCCCCGCTGCCCTCCGAGAGGAGGTAGGCGAAGTGGTTGGCGACGCCGGAGGAGTAGTGGACGTCCAGGTTGCCCACCGAACTGCTCCAGCAGTCGGCCGAGTTGCCGTCCTTGGAGGGCTTGTCCATGAAGCGGAGGGCGGGCTTGCCGAAGCCGGAGCGGACGATCTCCTCGCCGATCAGGTAGTCACCGGCGTCCGAGGAATTGTTCGCGTACCACTCCACCATGGTGCCGAAGATGTCGGACGTCGCCTCGTTCAGGCCGCCGGACTCGCCCGAGTACGTCAGCGCGGCCGTCTTCGAGGTGACCCCGTGCGACATCTCGTGCCCGGCGACGTCCAGCGCGACGAGCGGCCCGAACGTCGAGCCGTCCCCGTCGCCGTACGTCATGCAGAAGCAACTGTCGTCCCAGAAGGCGTTGTTGTAGTTGTTGCCGTAGTGCACGCGGTTGTACGAGCCCTTGCCGTCACCCGCGATGCCGTTCCGCCCGTGGACATTCTTGTAGTAGTCCCAGGTCTCGTTCGTGCCGTACTGCGCGTCCACCGCCGCGGACGAGCGGTCCGAAGTGGCGCCCGTACCCCAGTGGTTGTCCGTGTCGGTGAAGAGCGTCGCGGGCGCCCGGCTGATGCAGATCCCGAAGATGCACAGGTCCGTCTTGTTCGCCGCGTCGCCCGTGTACGTGTTCCCGCGCGTCGGGTCCTTCAGCTGGTACGTCGATCCGGACAGCGTCGTCTCCAGCGGAACCGTGCCGCTGTACAGCGATGTTCCGTCGCCCGTCGCCGTCTCGATGGTGTCCCACGCGTCGATCCGTGCGCCGCTGAGGGCGTCGGTCAGGAGTGTGCGGGCGACCGGGTTGCCGAGCGAGTCCTGGGCCACCGCGTCCGTGCGCCAGGCGAGCCTCGGCGTTCCGTGCAGGGCGTCCACGACCAGTCGCGGCTTGGCCGTCAGCTTCTTCAGCGCCTCGCCCGGATGGGCGGCCCGCAGCGCCGTCACGGCGAGTCCGGCCGCCTTCGGGGCGGACAGCGCGGGGGTGACGCCGGGCAGCGAGACGGCCTTGGCCGTCGCGCGGTTCGCGCTGCGGTATGTGCCGTTCGGGGCCAGGTGGACCACGAAGTCGCCGCCGAGTACCGGGAGTTGCCGGTACGTCCGGTCGTAGCGGACATGCTGGGTGCCGTCCTTGTCGACGGCGACGTCGCGGACGGAGGTGTTCTGCGCTGAGGTGAGGCCCAGGTTCGTGGCGTGGGCCACCAGCGCCGAGGCCGCGTTCTCGATCGCGGTGGCCCGGGTCGGCCTGCTGTCGGCGTTCGCGGCGGGGGCGAGCGCGGCGGCCAGCAGGGTGGCCGTGGTCACGGCCGCGCCGGCGGTGACGAGCGAGGAACCTCGGATGTGCCGTATTCGACTCATCGGTCTCCTTGGAAGGGCGCCTTGGGGAGGGCGCGTGGGGGGAGAGCGCAGGGAGGGGGCGCTGAGAGCTGACTTAGATTTAAAGGTCCATGACATGTCATGTCCATAGCGCCTGCATGGTGCGCGCGGGATGCGGCGAGAATCGTTTCCGTACCCTCACGAATGGAGACGATCATGGAATCGCCGGCCTGCCTGGCCGTCCTGACCACGACGGATGCCGTCGAGAAGGCCACGGCGCTGGCCCGTGGCGCGGTGGCGGCGCGGGTCGCTGCCTGTGCGCAGATCTCGGGGCCTGTCACCTCCGTCTACCACTGGGAGGGCGCCGTGCTGACCGCCCCCGAGTGGCAGATCCAGTTCAAGACGACCGCGGCGCGCTACCCGGCGCTGGAGGCGTATCTCCAGGACGCCCACGACTACGACACACCCGAGATCATCGCGACCCCGGTCGTCGCGGGAAGCCCCGACTACCTGCGCTGGCTGGAAGAGGAAACGGCCCCTTGAACCCGCCGCACCCCTCGGACCCGCCGGACGCGGCGGAACTGCCCTTCTTCGTCTACGGCACCCTGCGCCCCGGCGAGCACAACCACGACCTCTTCCTGCGCGGCCGGACCCGGTCCGAGGAACCCGGGCGGATGCGGGGGCTGGTGCTGTACGAGGGGCCCGGATACCCGTACGCGGTCGAAGAGCCCGGCGGCGCGGTGAGCGGCGAACTCGTGACCGCGCTGCCCGACACGTACGGGGAACTCCTCGCGGCGCTCGACGAGTTGGAGGAGTACGCGCCGGGTGATCCGCGCAACCTGTACGAGCGGGTCGCGCGCGACGCCGTGCGGGCGGACGGCGCCACGGTCGTACGGGCCTGGGTGTACGTCGCCGCACCCGCGGTGGCGGCCCGCCTGCGAGCCGAAGGCAGGCCGATCGAGGACGGTGACTGGCGCGGCCCCGGAGGAGCCCCCCGGACCCACCGACGCGACTGATTCGCCCGGCGTGCCTCGGGTGCCCGCGTGTCCGCGTGTCCGCGTGCGCGGCTGTGGACTCGGCCGGGAGGGCGGGCATGTTCCGCAGCCGGGCGCCGGGCGCGCCCGACTCCGGGCAGGGGGCAGGCGCGTGCCGGCGGGGCGGGGCGGACGCGAAGGCGGCCCACCGCGCCCGCGTGCACCCGTGTGGGTGGCCGTCCCGTGCGCCCCCGGTGGCGCGGGCGTCGTCGCCCCTAAGGTCCGGCCATGACCGACCGCACCCTGACCAGACGACGAGTTCTCGCGCTCAGCGGGGCGGCCGTCGGCGCCGCCCTCGGCATCGGGCTCAGCTCGTGCTCCGCCGACCCGGAGCCGGGCGGGCCCTCCGACTCCCGATCCAGCCCGGGGGAGACCCCCAAGTCCGTCGAGCGGTCCAGGGTGGACGGCCCGAGCGGGGACTGACCGTCGTGGCGCGAGCTGGACCGGAAGCTCGTGTCCGGCGGGTCCTCGATCAGCGGCGTCCAGGCCGTCCACGGGTCCGGCACGGCGCTCCGCGCCGGCCTGCCCGCTGTCGCGCACCGACCGTTTCCCCGAGGCACGCGCGCCCAGCACCACGGCGCGGCGCCCGGCACCGGGCCCGGCCGGAGGCGGCACCGCCGCCGTCACTCCTTGTGCGCCGCCTCCACCCGCACCGCGCACGCCTTGAACTCCGGCATCCGGGAGATCGGGTCGAGGGCGGGGTTGGTCAGCGTGTTGGCGCGGCCCTCGCCCGGCCAGTGGAAGGGCATGAACACGGTGTCCGGGCGGATGGCGGTGGTGATCCGGGCCGGTGCGACGGCCCGGCCGCGCCGCGACACCACGGTCACGGCGTCCCCGTCCGCTGCGCCGAGCCGTTCGGCCAGCCGCGGGTGCATCTCCACGAACGGGCCGGGCGCCGCGGCGTTCAGCTCGTCGACGCGCCGCGTCTGCGCCCCCGACTGGTACTGAGCGACCACCCGCCCGGTGGTCAGCAGCACCGGGTACTCGTCGTCCGGCTCCTCGGCCACGGGCCGGTGCGACACGGGCACGAACCGGGCCCGGCCGTCCTCGGTGGCGAACCGGTCGAGGAAGAGGCGGGGGGTGCCCGGGTGGTGTGCCTCGCCGGTCCCGGCCGGTACCGGGCCGTCCGGGACCACGGAGGGAAGGACGTTCTCGGTACCGGTGTCCGGCGCCGGGGCCGTGCCCGCCTCCGGGGCCGGGGGCGCCGGACAGGGCCAGAACACCCCGTTCTCCTCCGCCAGCCGGCGATAGGTGATCCCCGAGTAGTCCGCGGGCCCGCCCGCGCTCGCCCGACGCAGTTCCTCGAAGACCTCCTCCGGATCGGTGGGAAACCCCTTCTCCACGCCGAGGCGGGCGGCGAGTTCGTGCAGGACCTCAAGGTCGCTCCGGACCCCCTCGGGAGCGCTGAGGGCCCGTCGGCGCAGCAGCACGCGGCCCTCCAGGTTCGTCGTCGTGCCCGTCTCCTCGGCCCACTGGGTGACCGGCAGCACGACGTCCGCGAGGGCGGCGGTCTCGGAGAGGACGACATCGGCGACCGCGAGGAAGTCCAGCGACTTCAGGCGTTCCTCGATGTGCGCGGCGTGGGGCGCGGACACCACCGGGTTCGACCCCATCAGCAGCAGCGAGCGGATGTCCGTCCCCATCGCGTCGAGGAGTTCGTACGCGCTGCGCCCCGGACCGGGCAGCGTGTCGGGGTCGACGCCCCACACCTCGGCCACATGCCGTCGCGCCGCCGGGTCGGTGAGCTTGCGGTAGCCGGGCAACTGGTCTGCCTTCTGGCCGTGTTCGCGCCCGCCCTGCCCGTTGCCCTGCCCGGTGAGACAGCCGTAGCCGGACCGCGGCCGGCCCGAACGCCCGGTGGCCAGGCACAGGTTGATCCAGGCACCCACGGTGTCGGTGCCCTTGGACTGCTGCTCGGGTCCGCGCGCGGTGAGGACCATCGCGTCCTCGGGCTCGCAGAACATCCGCACGGCTGCGCGGAGTTCGGGAACGGACACCCCCGTGATCCGTTCCACGTACTCCGGCCAGTGCGCCATCGCCGCGGCCCGGGCCGCTTCCCAGCCGCTCGTACGGGCCCGGATGAACTCCTCGTCCGTACGCCCCTCGGCGACCACCAGATGGAGCATCCCCAGCGCGAGCGCCAGATCCGTCCCCGGGCGCGGCGCGAGATGCAGGTCCGCCTGTTCGGCCGTGCGGGTGCGGCGCGGGTCGATGACGACGAGCGTGCCGCCGTTCTCCTTCAGCTCGGTGACGAAGCGCAGCGCGGGCGGCATCGTCTCGGCGAGGTTGGAGCCGACGAGGATCACACAGCCGGTCCGCGGGATGTCCTCCAGGGGGAAGGGCAGCCCTCGGTCGAGACCGAAGGCCCTGACGCCGGCCGCCGCCGCGGACGACATGCAGAAGCGGCCGTTGTAGTCGATCTGCGAGGTGCGCAGGACGACGCGGGCGAACTTCCCCAGGGCGTACGCCTTCTCGTTCGTCAGTCCGCCGCCGCCGAACACCCCGCACGCGTCCGGGCCGTGCTCCGTACGGGTGCGGGCCAGCCCCCCGGCGATCCTGGCCAGCGCCTCGTCCCAGCTCGCGGGCTCCAGGACGCCCGCGGTGCGGACGAGCGGCGAGGTGAGCCGCACCCGGGACGACAGCAGCGCCGGCGCCGTGCGCCCCTTGCCGCACAGAGCGCCCCGGTTCACCGGGAAGTCCGCGCGCTCGGTCACCTCGACGCCTCCGCCGGGCGACGGCGTCAGGTTCATCCCGCACTGCAGGGCGCAGTACGGGCAGTGGGTGGGCGTCACGGAGGCGTTCATGGCGCCCAGCGTGCGGTGGGCGTGTTACGCGCCGGGGAGGCACGCGTTACACGGCCGGGGCGGAGACCTCCCGGCCGGGCCGGACCCGCGGTGAGGTCGCCCCGCGCCGCACGGACGCCCTGACGTGGTGGATCACCTCGTTCGCGCCCGGCCGAGGCCCGGACTCCGGACGACGGTGCCCGACCGCGTGTGACGCGCATCGTCTCTAGCGCGTCGCCGCCAGAGCGCGGGTGACACCCGGCTCCTTCGGCCCGAGGAAACGCGGATCCGGCTCGAACACCGCGTCCAGCGCGGCCTTGCCCGCCGCGAAGATCTCCCGCGTGCCGCCGTAGTACCAGGTGGCGTCGTGCTTGGCGTCGACGCCGATGCCGTACGAGCGGACACCGGCGGCCTGGCACAGGGCCAGGGCACGGCGGATGTGGAAGCCCTGGCTGATCAGGACGGCTTCGTGGACACCGAAGATCTTGCGGGCGCGGACACAGGAGTCCCAGGTGTCGAAGCCGGCGTAGTCGCTGACGATCCGCCGGCCCGGCACCCCGCGCGCGGTGAGATAGGCGCGCATCGCGTCGGGTTCGTCGTAGTCCTCGCGGCTGTTGTCACCGGTGACGAGGACGACCTCGATCCGGCCGGCCCGGTACAGCTTCGCGGCCGCGTCCAGCCGGTGGGCGAGATACGGGGACGGCTCGCCGTCCCACAGACCCGCGCCGAAGACGATCGCGACCTCGGTGCGCGGAGCGTCCGCCGCCGTCCGCAGCCGGTCGCCCGTCACCGCGTACATCCACGTCGCCGGGAGCAGCGCCAGCACGCACAGGACCATCAGCGCCTGCACGGCCCGCCGTTGCCCCTTGCGCGTACGCGGCAGGCGGAGCAGACGCGGTCGGCGAAAGCTCGGGCGCTTCGGGCGCGGCAGGCGCGGCATGATCGATGTCCCCCAGGTGTGGTCGCTCGCGGGGTGCGCGACCGGTGCGGGCGTCGGCGCTCCCGCCGTTCCCGTTCGGCCCCGGCAGCGTATTCCGCTTCGGCTCCCGCCCCCGTTCGCGGGCCGGACTTCGCGTTCCCCTTCGACAGATGAGGACGCGTCGTGAGGCCGTTCGGTTCACCCGGGGGCGCGGATCCGCATTGCCCGGCGGGAGAGAGCCGCAGGTGGGAGGCGCTCACACTGCACCGCCGCCGTACGGTGAACCGCCGGAAAACACCCGTCATACCGGCGCAACGGCCCGGCAACCTCCTGCCGTCAGGATCGCCCCATGACGGCGTCGAACCCCGCTCGCGACGAGTCCTCCCACCGCCCCGGCGGCCCGCCGCCGCGCGGCGCCCACCTCGAAGACCCCCTCGACAGTACGGCGCAACTCATGAACCGGATCACCAGCCAGCTCGGCAGCCAGCTCAGCCTCGTCTCGCTCAACGGCACCCGCCGTCCGGCGCCACCCGCGCTGGTCCTGGTCGCCCACGGCAGCCGTGACCCGCGCGCGCTCGCCACCGTGCGCTCCCTGATCGAACGCGTCCGCGAACTGCGCCCCCAGCTGTCCGTGCGCCTCGGCCACATCGAACTGAACGAGCCCCTGCTCCGCGACACGCTCACCTCCCTGGCGGGCCGGCAGGACGCCGTCCTCGTACCGCTGCTGCTCGGCCGCGGCTACCACGTCCGGCGCGACATCCCCGAGACCGCCGCCGCCGTCCCCGGCGTGCGCACCCGCGTCGCCGCCCCGCTCGGCCCGCACCCGCTGCTCGTGGAAACCCTCTGCGCGCGCCTCGTCGAGGCCGGCTGGCGGACCAGGATGAGCGACTCGGCCCGCCGCGCGAGCGCCGTCGTGCTCGCGTCCGCCGGTTCCCGTGCCCCGGACTCGGCCGCCGACACCCGCCGCACGGCCCAGCTGCTCGCCGAGCGCCTCGGCGTGCCGGTCGTCCCCGCGTACGCCTCCGCCGCCACACCCACCGTTCCCGCCGCGGTGCGCGCCCTCTCCGCCCGCGGCCGCCACCGCATCGCCGTCGCCTCGTACTTCACCGCTCCCGGCCGCTTCGCCACACAGTGCGCCGAGGAGGCCCCCTGGATCCGTGCCGAACCGCTGGGCGACCACCCGGCGATGGCCCGCCTGGTCCTGCACCGCTACGACCAGGCCGTCGCGGCCCCCGAGCCCGCCCCGGAGCGCGCCCTGATCCCGGCCTGATCCCGGCGGTCGCCCCCTCGCCCGGCACCGCACCGTCGGCGACCGCGTCCCGATTGTCACTCCCTGCGTCTACTGTCGGTGCCATGGAAGGCATGGCACCGAAGACCGAAGACACCGCACCGCAGACCCACGAGAACCACACGGATCACGACGAGTACGACGTGTCGGCCGTCGAGCGCTGGGCCGTCGAGCCCGACAAACGCCCCGGCCGCACCGCCTTCCAGCGCGACCGCGCGCGTGTGCTGCACTCCGCCGCCCTGCGCCGCCTCGCGGGCAAGACCCAGGTCGTCACTCCCGGCACCCTTCCCCAGGTGCTCGGCGCCGCCGGATCGGGCGGGGCACCCATCCAGGTGTGGGACGCCAGTCCGCGGACGCGGCTGACCCACTCCCTGGAGTGCGCCCAGGTGGGCCGGGAGCTCGGCGCCGCCCTCGGCTGCGACCCGGACCTGGTCGAGGCGGCCTGCCTCTCGCACGACCTGGGCCACCCGCCCTTCGGGCACAACGGCGAACAGGCGCTCAACGAATTCGCCGATGACTGCGGCGGATTCGAGGGCAACGCCCAGTCGCTGCGCCTGCTCACCCGGATCGAGCCCAAGCGCTTCGTGCGCAGCCACATGGTGACATCGGCCTCCGCCGCGGCGGGCGACGACCTCGTCAGCGTCGGCCTCAACCTCACCCGCGCCGCCCTCGACGCCGCCACCAAGTACCCCTGGCCGAGAGGCGCCCGTCCCAACGACCCGAAGTCGCCGAAGTTCGGGGTCTACGAAGACGACCGGCCGGTCTTCGACTGGGTCCGCAAGGGCGCCCCCGGCACCCGGACGTGCTTCGAGGCCCAGGTCATGGACTGGTCCGACGACGTCGCCTACTCGGTGCACGACGTCGAGGACGGCCTGCACGCCGGCCACATCGACACCGGCCTGCTGCACGCCGAACCGGAACGCCGGGAGATCTTCGCCGTCGCCATCGGGCGGTACGTGCCCGCCGACACCGATCCGGCCGAGCTCTCCGAGGCCCTCGACCGGCTCCTCGACCAGGAATGGTGGCCGCACGGGTACGACGGAACGGCCGTCGCGCAGGCCCGTCTGAAGGACGCCACCAGCCAGCTCATCGGCCGCTTCTGCCTGGCCGCGGAGGGCGCCACCCGCGCGAGGTACGGCACCGGGCGCCTCACCCGGTACGCGGCGGAGCTGGTCGTCCCGCGAGCCGCCCGGCACGAGTGCGCCGTCCTCAAGGCGGTCGCCGACCGGTACGTCATGCAGCGCGCCGAGCAGGAGCGGCTCCGCGCCGACCAGCGGATCATCGTCGCCGAGCTCGCCGAAGCGCTCACCGCCCGCGCACCCGAGGTACTCGATCCGCAGTTCCGGGCGCTGTTCGACCACGCGGCCGACGACCGCGCCCGCAAGCGCGTGATCGTCGACCAGATCGCATCCCTCACGGATGCCTCGGCGCGTTCCCTGCACCTCAGGCTCACCACGCGTTCCCATGGGAGCGGAGAAGTGTGACCCTGCGTGGCCTGATCGGGCCACTCCCCCTTCCCGCATCACGCTCCGTGCGGGACGCTCGCATATGGCGACATCCTTACGAGGAGGCATCAAGTGGTCGACGCGGATCAGACATTCGTCATCGTCGGAGGAGGCCTGGCAGGCGCCAAGGCGGCCGAGACGCTCCGAGCGGAGGGCTTCACCGGCCGCGTGATACTGATCTGCGACGAGCGCGACCACCCCTATGAACGCCCTCCGCTGTCCAAGGGCTACCTCCTCGGCAAGGAGGAACGCGACAGCGTCTTCGTGCACGAACCCGCGTGGTACGCGCAGAACGACATCGAGCTGCACCTCGGCCAGACCGTCGACGCGATCGACCGCACGGCCAAGACGGTCCGCTTCGGCGACGACGGCACCCTCGTCCACTACGACAAGCTGCTCATCGTGACCGGAGCCGAGCCGCGCCGCCTCGACATCCCGGGCACCGGCCTCGCCGGAGTCCACCACCTGCGCCGCCTCGCCCACGCCGAGCGGCTCAAGGGCGTCCTCGCCGCGCTCGGCCGGGACAACGGCCACATCGTGATCGCCGGCGCCGGCTGGATCGGCCTGGAGGTCGCGGCCGCGGCCCGCGAGTACGGCGCCGAGGTCACCGTCGTCGAACCCGAGCCGACCCCGCTGCACAGCGTGCTCGGCCCCGAGCTGGGCGAGCTCTTCGCCGAGCTGCACCGCGAGCACGGCGTCCGCTTCCACTTCGGCGCCCGGCTCACCGAGATCGTCGGCCAGGACGGCATGGTGCTGGCCGCCCGTACCGACGACGGCGAGGAGCACCCCGCCCACGACGTGCTCGCGGCCATCGGAGCCGCCCCGCGCACCGGTCTCGCCGAGGCCGCCGGCCTGACACTGGCCGACCGCGCGCACGGCGGCGGCATCGCGGTCGACGACCGGCTGCGCACCTCCGACCCGGACGTGTACGCCGCCGGTGACGTCGCTTCCTTCCACCACAGCCTCTTCGACACGCGGCTGCGCGTCGAGCACTGGGCCAACGCCCTGAACGGCGGACCGGCCGCCGCCCGCTCGATGCTGGACCGCGGGACGACGTACGACCGCGTGCCCTACTTCTTCTCCGACCAGTACGACGTGGGTCTTGAGTACTCGGGCTGGGCGCCCCCCGGGACGTACGACCAGGTGGTGATCCGCGGCGACGCGGGCAAGCGGGAGTTCATCGCCTTCTGGGTGAAGGAGGGCAGGCTGCTGGCCGGGATGAACGTGAATGTGTGGGACGTCACGGAGCCGATCCAGCAGCTGATCCGGTCCCGGGCCCAGGTGGACACCGACGCGCTCGCCGACCCGCACGTTCCGCTGGAGAGCCTGGCTCCGTGACCGACGGCGGCACCCGGCTCCCGCACCGCCCCCGTGCCGGGATTCCCGGGGTCCGCCCCCGGCCCCCGGCCGGGGGCCGTTCACCCGCCCCAGGAGTGTCGGTGCGGCCCCGTAGACTCACCTCGTGGCAGGCAGGATCAATGACGAGGACGTGAAGGCTGTTCGGGACGCGGTCCCGATCGACGCCGTGGTGTCCGAGTACCTCCAGCTGCGCAACGCGGGCGGCGGAAACCTCAAGGGTCTCTGCCCCTTCCACGACGAGAAGTCACCGTCCTTCCAGGTCAGCCCCAGCAAGGGGCTCTTCCACTGCTTCGGCTGCCAGGAAGGCGGCGACACCATCACGTTCGTGATGAAGGTCGACCACCTCACCTTCTCCGAGTCGGTCGAGCGCCTCGCCGCCCAGGCCGGCATCACCCTGCGCTACGAGGAGGGCGGGTACAACCCCGCCCACCAGCGCGGCGAGCGCATCCGCCTGGTCGAGGCGCACAAGGCCGCCGCCCAGTTCTACATCGAGCAGCTCGGCACCAGCCCCGAGGCCGACGCGGGCCGCTCGTTCCTCGCCGAGCGCGGCTTCGACCAGGCCGCCGCGGCCCACTTCGGTGTCGGCTACAGCCCCCAGGGCTGGGACCACCTCACCCGCCATCTGCGCGGCAAGGGCTTCACCGACAAGGAACTCGTCCTCTCCGGCCTCTCCCAGGAGGGCCGCCGCGGTCCCATCGACCGCTTCCGCGGCCGCCTCATGTGGCCGATCCGCGACATCGGCGGCGAGGTCGTCGGCTTCGGCGCCCGCAAGCTGTACGAGTCCGACAACGGACCGAAGTACCTGAACACGCCCGACACCGCGATCTACCGGAAGTCCCAGGTCCTGTACGGCATCGACCTCGCCAAGAAGGACATCGCCAAGAGCAGCCGGGCGGTCGTTGTCGAGGGCTACACGGATGTCATGGCCTGCCACCTGGCCGGCATCACCACCGCCATCGCGACCTGCGGCACGGCGTTCGGCGGCGACCACATCAAGATCCTGCGCCGGCTGCTCATGGACAACGGCTCGGCACGGGTGATCTTCACCTTCGACGGCGACGCGGCCGGCCAGAAGGCCGCCCTGCGCGCCTTCGAGGACGACCAGAAGTTCGCCGCCGAGACGTACATCGCCATCGCGCCCGACGGCATGGACCCCTGCGAGCTGCGCCTCGCCAAGGGCGACGAAGCGGTCGCCGACCTGGTCGAACCCCGCACCCCCCTCTTCGAGTTCGCGCTGCGCCAGATCGTCCTGCGCTACGACCTGGAGACCCCGGCGGGACGCGCGGCCGCCCTCGACGAGGCCGCCCCGGTCGTCGCCCGCATCAAGAACAGCGGCGCGCAGCACGAGGTCGCCGTGCAGCTCGCCGGCATGCTCGGCATCCTCGACACCCAGTTCGTCGTCAAGAGGGTGGCCCAGCTGGCCCGTTGGGCCCGCGACCGCGGCGGCATGGGGCCCGCGCCGGCCGGTGGCCGCCCTCAGCAGACCTACTCCGCGGTCCAGACGCCCACCGGCGGCGGCCCGGCCCTCACCCTGCGCAACCCCGTCTTCGCCACCGAGCGCGAGCTGCTCAAACTCGCCCTCCAGCGGCCGGAGTTGGTCGCCCCGGCGTTCGACGCCTACGGCATGGACGAGTTCACCGCCCCGCCCTATGCCGCCGTGCGCCAGGCGGTCATGGACGCCGGAGGCACCGAGTACGGCGTCCAGGACCCCCAGGAGTTTCTGATCCGGGTCCGGGATGCCGCCCCGGACGACGCGGTGCGCGCGATGGTCACCGAGCTGGCCGTCGAGGCGATCCTGCGCAAGACCGTCGACGAGACCTACGCGGGCGACCAGCTCGTAGCGGTCCGCCGCCGCGCCGTCGACCGCCGCATCCGGGACGTCCAGGGTTCCCTGTCCCGCCTCAGTGCGGGCGGCGACCCGGCCCAGCTGGCCGCCGTACAGAACGAGTTGTGGGTGCTCCAGCAGTACGGGCAGGCGCTCCGCGAGCGGGGCGCCGAAGCCCTCTGAGGCCGACCTGCGGAGCCTTCACCGGTGTTCCGGGGACGGCCGGTCGGGCGCCGCAGGGGTGTTCCCGGGGTGGACCGGCGGGATCGCTGGGGCGCGACGGGCGTCCTGAGCGGCCCGCGGGGCCCGGCGCACATGCCAATCCGGTACGCGCTTCTCCTGGTTTCGTCTTCGCTGAGCTGCGCACTCGTACAGGACGGTAACCACGCGGTCACGGACCGGACGCAAAAAGTCACCGCACGCCCCTCGTGGCGGCGATGTGTCGTACTCCACACTGGGTTCCGGTGCCTGAGTCCTCGGAGCGCGGTCGACCCGCACGCGACGGGTTCCCGATCCCCGCGGTTCCGCAAAACGACTACGGGATGGACAGCGGCGAGGCCGTCGACCCCATCCCCGACGTACCGCTGCCGCACGCCTCAGCAGCGACATTCCTGGAGGTCGCCCCCGTGCAGACCCAGACCCTCGCCCAGACCGACAACACCATCGACACGGACGCGGATACCGACGTCGGCGCGGGGGTCCCCTCGCAGCGCCGCGCCGCGCACCACCCCGAGGCCGAACAGGCGGGACCGCCCGAGGCTCCCGGGGCAGAGGTGGAAGTGGAGACCGAGGCCGAGGCCCCCGAACCCGTCGAACCGCCCCGAAGCCGCGCAGCCGACACCGGTGGCCCCTCGTCCGACCTGTTCCGCCAGTATCTGCGGGAGATCGGGCGGATTCCGCTGCTCACGGCGGCCGAGGAGGTCGATCTCGCCCGCCGCGTCGAGGCCGGGCTCTTCGCCGAGGAGAAGCTCCGGCTCGCCCCCGACCTGGACAGCCAGCTCGCCCTGGACCTGGACAAGATCGTCGTCATGGGACGGATGGCCAAGCGCCGGCTCATCGAGGCGAACCTGCGGCTCGTCGTCTCCGTGGCCAAGCGCTACGTGGGCCGCGGGCTGACCATGCTCGACCTGGTCCAGGAGGGCAACCTCGGCCTGATCAGGGCCGTCGAGAAGTTCGACTACGCCCGCGGCTACAAGTTCTCCACGTACGCCACCTGGTGGATCCGGCAGGCCATGTCGCGCGCCCTCGCCGACCAGGCGCGCACGATCCGCGTCCCCGTGCACGTGGTCGAGCTGATCAACCGGGTGGTCCGGGTGCAGCGGCGGATGCTGCAGGAGCGCGGCTACGAACCCAGTCCCGAAGAGGTCGCCGCGCATCTCGACCTGACCGGTGAGCGGGTCAGCGAGGTCCTGCGGCTGGCCCAGGAGCCGGTCTCCCTCCACGCCCCCGTGGGGGAGGAGGACGACGTGGCCCTCGGGGACCTCATCGAGGACGGCGACGCCACATCTCCGGTGGAGTCCGCGGCGTTCCTGCTGCTCAGGCAGCATCTGGAGGCGGTGCTGTCCACGCTCGGCGAGCGGGAGCGCAAGGTGGTCCAGCTGCGGTACGGGCTGGCGGACGGGCGTCCGCGCACGCTGGAGGAGATCGGCCGCATCTTCGGTGTCACGCGTGAGCGCATCCGGCAGATCGAGTCCAAGACCCTG
This sequence comes from Streptomyces sp. NPDC060027, assembly GCF_042737005.1. NCBI lineage: Bacteria > Bacillati > Actinomycetota > Actinomycetes > Kitasatosporales > Streptomycetaceae > Streptomyces > Streptomyces sp. NPDC060027. Next base: position 65,121 of record NZ_JBHWVI010000015.1, on the reverse strand, counting down.
AACAAGCTGCGCGATCACGCCTTCGCGGACCAGTTGCGGGGCTATCTGGACTGAGGGGCCTGCCGAGAGCAACGGCTTCCTTCGCCCCCTCCGCCCCTTCCCGCCCCGCATCCGGGGGCACTGCCCCCGGACCCCCGCTCCTCAAACGCCGGAGGGGCTGAATTCTCGCCGGACGGGTGAATTCCAGCGGGGGTCCAGGGGAGGCGGGGCTAGTCGACCTCGGCGACCGCCTGGGCGAACTGGGCCTGGTACAGGCGGGCGTAGGCTCCGCCGGACGCCAGCAGCTCCGCGTGCGCGCCCTGCTCCACGATGGACCCGTCCTCCATCACGAGGATGGTGTCCGCGTCCCGGATCGTCGACAGACGGTGGGCGATCACGAACGAGGTCCGGCCGTGCGCCAGCTTCGCCATCGCCTTCTGGATCAGCACCTCGGTCCGGGTGTCCACGGAGCTGGTCGCCTCGTCGAGCACCAGGATCACCGGATCCGACAGGAACGCCCGGGCGATCGTGATCAGCTGCTTCTCGCCCGCGCTGACCCCCGATCCCTCGTCGTCGATCATCGTGTCGTAGCCGTCGGGCAGCGTACGGATGAAACGGTCGGCGTGCGCCGCGCGCGCCGCCTCCTCGATCTCCCCGCGGGTGACGTCCCGCGAGGCCCCGTACGCGATGTTGTCGGCGATCGTGCCCCCGAACAGCCAGGTGTCCTGCAGCACCATCCCTATCCCGGCCCTCAGTTCGTCCCGGGACATGGACGCCACATCGACCCCGTCGAGGGTGATCCGGCCGCCCGTGACGTCGTAGAACCGCATGAGCAGGTTCACCAGGGTCGTCTTGCCGGCGCCGGTCGGGCCGACGATGGCCACCGTGTGGCCCGGCTCCACCTTCAGCGAGAGGTCCTCGATGAGCGGCTTCTCCGGGTCGTACCGGAAGGACACGTGCTCCAGCGCCACGCGCCCCCGCAGTTCGCCGGGACCGGCCGACACCTTCGGGTCCGCCTCCTGCTCGTCCGCGTCGAGGACCTCGAAGACCCGCTCCGCCGACGCGACACCCGACTGCACCAGGTTCGCCATCGACGCGACCTGCGTCAGGGGCATCGAGAACTGGCGGGAGTACTGGATGAACGCCTGCACATCACCGATCGACAGCGAGCCGGAAGCCACGCGCAGACCGCCGACCACCGCCACCAGCACGTAGTTCAGGTTCGACACGAACATCATCAGCGGCTGCATGACACCGCTGTTGAACTGCGCCTTGAACCCGGCCTCGTACAGCTTCTCGTTCTGCTCGGCGAACTGCGCCGCCGACTCGTCCGCCCGCCCGAACACCTTCACCAGGTTGTGGCCGGTGTACATCTCCTCGATGTGGGCGTTGAGCTTGCCGGTGGTCCGCCACTGCTGCACGAAGTGCGGCTGCGAGCGCTTGCCGATCCGGGTGGCGACGACGAACGACAGCGGCACCGTGACCAGCGCGACGAGCGCGAGCAGCGGTGACACCCAGAACATCATCGCGAGCACGCCCACGATGGTCAGCAGCGAGTTGACGAGCTGGCCCATCGACTGCTGGAGGGTCTGCTGGATGTTGTCCATGTCGTTCGTGGCGCGGCTGAGGACCTCACCGCGCTGCCGCTTGTCGAAGTACGACAGCGGCAACCGCGACAGCTTCGCCTGAAGGTCCTCGCGCATGCGGTAGACGGTCTTGTTGACGGCCCGGTTCACCAGGCGCGTCGCCACCGCCATCAGCAGGCCGGCCAGCAGGAAGGTGCCGAGCGCGAGCAGCAGGACGTTCCCGACGGCGGTGAAGTCGATGCCCTCGCCGGGGGTGAAGTCCGTCCCCGAGAGCATGTCGGCGACGCCGCCCTGGCCGTGCTCGCGCAGCGAGTCCAGGGCCTCGGCCTTGGTGTCGCCGGCCGGCATCTGGCGTCCGACGATCCCCGAAAAGACCAGGTCCGTGGCCCTGCCCAGGATCTTCGGGCCGACCACCGAGAGCCCCACGCTCAGGACGACGGCGACCAGCATCACGTACAGCGTGGCGCGCTCGGGCTTGAACTGGGTGAGCAGTCGTCTGCCCGACCCCTTGAAATCCATCGAGCGCTGATCGGGGCCGCCCCCGGCCATCATCCGCCCCATCGGCCCGGCCATCAGGCGGCCTCCGCTTCCGTCAGCTGGGAGAGCACGATCTCCCGGTAGGTCTCGTTGTCCGCCATCAGTTCGTGGTGCCGTCCGCTGCCCACGACCCGGCCCTCGTCGAGGACCACGATCCGGTCGGCCTCCCGGATGGTCGACACCCGCTGGGCCACGATCACCACGGTCGCCTCGGAGGTCTCCGCGGACAGCGCCGCGCGCAGCGCCGCGTCCGTCGCGTAGTCGAGGGCCGAGAAGGAGTCGTCGAAGAGGTAGATCTCGGGGCGCTGCACGAGGGTGCGGGCGATGGCCAGACGCTGCCGCTGGCCGCCGGACACATTCGTCCCGCCCTGCGCGATCGGTGCGTCCAGACCGTTCTCCAGCCGCTCCACGAAGCCCTTGGCCTGCGCCACCTCCAGCGCGTGCCACAGCTCCTCGTCGGTCGCCTCCGGGTTCCCGTACCGCAGGTTGGTGGCGACCGTCCCCGCGAACAGGTACGGCTTCTGCGGGACCAGTCCGACCGTCCTGGCCAGCAGCTTCGGTTCGATGGTCGCCACGTCCACGCCGTCGACGAGCACCTGGCCGTCGGTGGCGTCGAACAGACGGGGGATCATGCCGAGCAGTGTCGACTTGCCGCTGCCCGTCGACCCGATGACCGCGGTCACCTCGCCGGGGCGGGCCACGAGGTCGACGGACTTCAGGACCGGCTCCTCGGCGCCCGGGTAGCGGAAGCCGGCCGCGCGGATCTCCAGGTGGCCGTGACGGCGCAGCTCCAGGACGGGCGCGACCGGCGGGACCACGCTGCTCTCGGTGGCCAGGACCTCCTGGATGCGCTCGGCGCAGACCTCCGCGCGCGGCACCATCATGAACATGAAGGTGGCCATCATCACGGACATCACGATCTGCATCAGATAGGCGAGGAACGCGGTCAGATCGCCGATCTGCATGCCGCCGCTGTCGATGCGGTGGGCGCCGAACCAGACGACCGCGATCGACGACAGGTTCACCACCGTCATGACGATCGGGAACATCAGGGCCAGCATCCGGCCGGTGGCCAGCGACGTCTCGGTGAGGTCGGTGTTGGCGCCCTTGAAGCGCTCCTTCTCGTAGCCGTCGCGCACGAACGCGCGGATCACGCGGTTGCCGGTGATCTGCTCGCGCAGCACGCGGTTCACGGTGTCCAGGCGCACCTGCATGGTGCGGAACAGCGGGCGCAGTCGACGCACGATGAGGGTCACGCAGATGCCGAGGGTGGGCACCACGGCGATGAGCACCGCGGACAGCGGCACGTCCAGGCCGAGGGCCAGGATGATGCCGCCCACGCACATGATCGGCGCCGACACCAGCAGGGTGAACGTCATCAGGGCGAGCATCTGCACCTGCTGGACGTCATTGGTGGTGCGGGTGATCAGCGACGGGGCGCCGAAGTGGCCCATCTCACGTGCCGAGAAGGACTGGACGCGGTCGAAGACGGCCGTCCGGATGTCCCGGCCGACCGCGGAGGCCGTGCGGGCGCCGTAGAAGACGGCGCCGATGTTGCAGACGACCTGGGCCAGCGAGATGACGATCATCAGGGCGCCGAAGGACAGGATGTAACCCGTGTCCCCCTTCACGACACCGTTGTCGATGATGTGCGCGTTCAGCGTGGGCAGGTAGAGCGTCGCGCAGGTCTGCAGGAACTGCAGCAGTACCAGCAGGGTGATGGGTTTCTTGTACGGACTGAGGTGGGTCCGCAGGAGTCGTATGAGCACGCGGGGTCTCTCGGAGTTGTCGGCGGTGGGGTGATCGGCGGGCGATGCAGGGTGCACCACCCCCTATCGTCGGACACTCCACCTGCGTTACCTCAACCGATTGACCCAAGTGCGGTCCAAAAACGGACCATGCCTCCGTCTTCGGACGTACGCCGGTGGAGGGACTACGCCCGGAACGCCCCAGGATGCGTCTGTTCCCGTACGGACACGTACTGCTGTCGTACGGCCTGCCCCACGGCGAGCTCCTCACCGGGCTCCAGCACCTGGGCGACCGGCCCCTGCCAGGCGGGCGGTGTCCGCGGGTCGAGGGTGCCCTGCGACACGCCGAGGGCCCAGGCTGCCTGACGGGCCGCGCCGAGCGCCGCGTAGTCCGCGGGCTGTGGCACGACGACCTGCGCGCCGAACAGCGCGGGCGCCACGGCCTGGACGGCGGGCAGCTCGGCGGCCTGGCCGAGAAGGAAGATCCGGCGTACGTCGACACCCCGCCCGCGCAGCACGTCCAGCGCGTCAGCGAGTCCGCACAGCATGCCTTCGAAGGCCGCCCGCGCCAGATGCTCGGGCCGCATCGACTCCCGGCGCAGTCCGGCCAGCGTCCCCGCCGTGTGCGGCAGGTTCGGGGTGCGCTCGCCCTCCAGGTACGGCAGCAGGACGAGGCCGTGGGAGCCCGGCGTCGACTTCATCGCCAGGTCGGACAGCCCCTCCAGGTCGGACACGCCGACGAGTTCGGCGGCCCCGCGCAGGGCCCGTACGGCATTGAGCGTGGTGACGACCGGAAGATGCATCCCGGTCGCGTCCGCCAGGGAGGTGATCATGCCGGTGGAGTCCACCAGCGCCTCGGGATGGACGGCCATCACGGAACCGGAGGCGCCCAGCGACACCACCGCGTCGCCGAGCCCGATGCCGAGCCCGAACGCCGCCGCCATGGTCTCGCCGGTCCCGGCGGATATCAGCAGCCCCTCGGGGGTGGTCCCCGCGGCGTCGGACGGACCGAGCACCTCCGGCAGCCCGGCCTGGTGGCCGAGCGCGAGCTCGATGAGATCCGGCCGGTAGCCGCCGGTCGCCGCCGACCAGTACCCGGTCCCCGAGGCGCCGCCCCGGTCCGTGGTCCTGCGCACGGGCCGCCCGAGAAGCTGCCACACCAGCCAGTCGTGGGCCTGCAGCAGCATGCTGGTGCGTCTCGCGGCCTCGGGTTCGGTCTTGCTCAGCCAGCGCAGCTTGGTGACGGGCTGGGCGGCCTGCGGGACACTGCCCACCGCCTGCGCCCATGCCTCGCGCCCGCCGAGCGCGTCGATCAGATCGGCCGCCGCGACCTGCGCCCGCTTGTCACCGCCGACCATCGCCGGGCGCACGGTATTGCCCTGCGCGTCCAGTGGCACGAGCCCGTTCTGCTGCGCGGACACACCGATGGCCTGTACGCCTTCGAGCAGCCCGCCACCGGCGGCCTCGCCCAGGGACAGCAGCCAGGCCTGCGGGTCCACGTCGGAAGGACGGCCGCCACCCTCGGCTCCGTCGACCGGATGTGGCGCATACCCCTGCCTCAGCACGGCACCCGTGTCCGAGTCACAGACAACGATACGAGTGAAATCGGGCGAACTGTCCAACCCGGCGACTATCCCCATGGCGGAAATTCTGCCGTACGACGAGGGGTGGCGGCGCCGGGCGGGCACACAGGACCCGGCGTCGCCATGGATCCCTAGGTATTACTGGTGCCCCAGTCGTCCTCGCCGGTGCCGCCCGCGTTCCGCTCCCGCAGCGAGCGCACCCGGTCGGTGACCGAGTCGGGGACGCGGTCACCCACCTTCTCGCTCACGGTGTGCAGGGCCTTGCCGGCGATCTCGCGGCCCTGCTGGGCGGCGGTCTCCGCGGTGTTGCGCACCGCGGGGTTCTGCGAGACCTGGCGAGCGGACTTCTTCAGTTGTTCGTAGCGCTCGCGCCCGGCTCGCGTGCCGAGCACGTAACCCAGGGCCAGTCCGGCGACGAACGTGAGCCGGTAGCGCATGACGGCCACCCTTCCCTTGCGTCGGCATCGGTGCGGAGGGAACCGATTGGCGGAGCACCCCCCTGCTTGCGCTAATGTATGTGTCGCAGCAAGCGCACGCCCCCTGGCGAATACCCAGGTGGGTGCGTTCGATGCAAAGATCGATCCCCTGTAGCTCAATTGGCAGAGCAGCCGACTGTTAATCGGCAGGTTACTGGTTCAAGTCCAGTCGGGGGAGCTCGATCTCCTGTAGCTCAATTGGCAGAGCAGCCGGCTGTTAACCGGCAGGTTACTGGTTCGAGTCCAGTCGGGAGAGCAACGAAAGAGGGCCCCTCGGGGTCCTTTTTCATGTCCGCGGGAACCACCCCGGGCAGGCCGAAGTCCGGATGGTCGGGCGATGCCGACCATCCGGAGCAGGAGATCGTATGAGCGGCTATGCTGCGGCAGACGGCGCGCACAAATGTGCGCGGCGCGCCGTAACGGGGCGGTAGCTCAGCCGGTTAGAGCAGCGGACTCATAATCCGTCGGCCGTGGGTTCGAGTCCCACCCGCCCCACTACGCGCTACGCGGGAAGAAGCGATCTGATCAGCAACTTCGCTGGAGGGTCGAGCGAGTTGAGGGGCCCGGTGGCCCTGGGCGGTCAGGTTCTCGTGATCCTGAGGCCGAGATCGAGGTCGCGGACCTCCCCCGAATCGGACCTCTCGTGTGGTGTCGCCGGATCGGCGCCTGGCCGTCACGTGTGTCGCGCCCGTCGGCTTCCCGCGGTGCGAGATCCGGTCGGCCTCGACGCCGGGCAGTCGGCCTTGACGCCGGGCAGTCGGCCCCACGGAATCGGCCATCGTCGCGCGCACCGGTGGACGCGAGCCAGGGGACGGCAACCCCTGAGCCTGATCTCTCCCGCGGTCCGCGGCCCGGGAGCCGACGCGCGACGCGAGGACGCCCACGGACGCGGAGTTCGTTCGGACCGGCGGCGGAGTAGGCTCGGTGTTACCGAGGGTATTTCGTGCACCGGCTCCCATGTCCGTGTCACTTTCGGCGATTTGACCACGTCGGGCCGGTTCCGGTCGGTCCGGAGCCGGGTTCGTGTCATGAGTGCCTTCGCCTTCCCCACGCCGATCCCCGAAAGCACGCCTTCCTCTCCGTCGCGTCGGACGCCTTCCTCTCCGTCCTGTCGCGCGCCTTCCGCTGCCCTCGGCTCCTCGCCGACGGCCGGGCTCGATCCGCTGTGGGGCCGCATCCCCGGGGACCTGGCGAGCCCTCCCTACCGGTCGGGCGTCCCGGGCGCGGTGCCCGTCGGCGCGCGGGTGCAGCCGACTCCCGTCTCGGCCCGCCTGCTGATGGCCGCCGGGAGAGACTGCCTGCGCACCGCGCCCGTGGGCCGGCTGATGCTGGAGGCGGCGAGCCTGCGGACGGTGTCGGAGACCGACCGGGCCGTTCAGGCGGCCTGGGACTCCGAAGGGGACCACGAGGTCCGCGATCCGGCGGCACGCCCGCAGATCCCGGCCGTTTACGCTCCGCCGACGGCGAGGTGAGGTCCGTGGAAAACGCCGGTCCTGCGGCTGCGGACGACAGCCCCTGACCGCACGGGGACGTCCGACGGCACGTGGCGGCCGCGGACACGCGGCCTCAAGAACTAGAGGACGGCGTCGGCCTTTTCCACCGCCGCGCGCGGGCTGTCGACGACGGAGAGGCTCATCGAGGCGGCGAGCAGGACGAAGGGGGCCGAAGCCGGAACGATCAGCGCGTACATGTGTACCGCCTGTCGCGGAACGCGTGCGACGCGGCGGGCAGCGGAAAGGTGCCCGCACGGGGCGCATCGGTGCCGCGCCGGGATCGGGTGGCGACGGCGGGTGCGGGTCGGGTGCGGGAACGGCCCGTCGGTGACCGGAGGGGTTCCTTCACCGATGCGCGAGGTGCGCCCCCGAAGGAGCGCGCGAGGTGATCGACGCTGCCGGGGACTCGGGCCGTACCGCGCACGCTAGCCCTCGCCGCGCTCCCCGGACAGATGCCAACTGGCCATCCGGTTGCGGCCGGCTCCGCCGGAAGTCGCGACATGGCGCGCTGTCCGCGGCCTCTTGGGAGGAGTACGTTGTTCTGACAGGCCCCGGCCCCCGGCAGTGACGCGTTGTTCTGTTCCGGGGAGGCCCGCCGTGTTCGTTCTGCTTCTCATCCTGATCGTGGTCCTGTTCGGCCTCGGCTTTCTCCATCCTCTGTGGTGGGTGGCCGCGGCCGTGCTGCTCTTCGGCGCCACCCGCCGCGGCAGCGATCGCGGGGGAGGCTGGATCCGCCGCGATGGTTCCGATCTCAAGGGCTACCGGGACTACGAGCAGCGCCGGGACCGTCAGGACCGCTGGGACCGCCGCTACAGCCGTCAGAACCGGGCACGCTGGAAGCGCGAGGACCGCCGGGACCATGAACGCCGCGGGTGACCGTCGAACCGGTCTGTCATCCGGAGGTCCGGTGCGGCCGCAGTCACTGTGCTGCGGTCCGCCGGCTCCCACGGTGAGTGACACCACCGAAGAGGGAGACACGTGCCCATGCCGGCCGAACGCACCCCGAGCCCACGCAACGCACGCCGCTACGACGACGCGCCGGACACCGACGCGACGTTCCGCCGCATCGCCGCGCTGCCGGACGGACCGGAGAGGTCCGCGCTGCGCCAGGAGGTGGTGTGCGCCTGGATGCCGATGGCCGTACGGCTGGCCCGGCGCTTCCGCCATCGGGGCGAGACCTTCGAAGATCTCCGGCAGGTCGCCCAACTGGGCCTGGTCAAGGCGGTGTCCCGCTTCGACCCGAGTCTCGGCACGGCCTTCCCGAGCTTCGCCGTACCGACGATCCTCGGCGAGGTGAAGCGGCACTTCCGGGACGAACTCTGGGTCGTGCATGTGCCGCGGCGCGTACAGGAGCTGAGAGGCCAGGTCCGCGCCGCCGACCGTGAGCTGAGTTCGTCACTGGGCGGAGCGATACCCGCGGTCCGCGACATCGCCGCACACACCGGGCTGACCGAGGCCGAGGTACGGCTGGGCCAGGGCGCGCTGGAGAGCTTCACCGCCTGGTCCTTGGACGCCGTGCCCGGCCGGTCAGCGGACGGCCACCCGCTGACCGAGACCATCGGCGGCACGGAGCCCGGCTTCGACCGGATCGTCGATCGTGAAGCGCTCCGGCCTCTGCTGCGGGCCCTGCCCGAACGCGAGCGGCAGATTCTGTACATGAGGTTCTTCTGCGAGATGACGCAGGCCCGTATCGGTCTGCAGCTCGGTGTCTCCCAGATGCACGTCTCCCGCCTGATCACCCGCACCTGCGCACAGCTGCACGACCAGGTGATGGGCGGCGCCGAAGTTCTGGGGAGCGCGTCTTGACGGCGTCCTGAGCACAGGCCGTGGTGCTCAGGACGTTCCGTTCGGCCTCAGTCGGCCGTGAGCAGATCCGCGGCCCGTTCCCCGATCACGACGGACGGTGCGTTGGTGTGCCCCCGGATGATCGTCGGCATGATCGAGGCGTCCGCCACCCGCAGGCCCCGTACCCCCCGTACCCGCAGCCGCGGGTCCACCACGGAGGCGTCGTCGCGGCCCATCCGGGCCGTTCCGACAGGGTGGTAGAGCGTGTGGGAGTGATCGGTCAGGGCGAGGGCGTCGCGCCGGTCCCGTGGCAGGTCCTCGGCCCCGGGCGGCATGAGGAAGCGGCCCGTGGACAGCCCGCGGTCGGAGAGCCGGCCGATGATCTCCTCGCAGACGTCGAGTCCGGCCAGCAGGGCCGCGCGGTCGGCGCCGTCCGGGTCCGTCAGATAGCGCGGGTCGATGACCGGCTTGGCGAAGGGGTCCGCCGAGGCCAGGGTGACCGAACCGGTGCTCTGGGGGCGCAGCAGGATCGCACCCACGGTCAGCCCGTGCTCCGGCGCTTTGACGAGGCCCTCGCCGAGGAACGGCACCGGCGCGAAGATGATCTCGATGTCGGGCAGTTCGAGGTCGGGCCGGCTGCGGACGAATCCGTACGCCTCGCCGATGTTCGACGTGAGCATCCCCCGGCGGCGGGTCAGGTACTTCACCAGTTCGGAAGGCCGCTCGGCGGCGAACAGGGTCCGGTCGGCGGCGTCGACGGCGAGGCCGCTGATGAGATGGTCGGTGAGGTTGGCGCCGACCTGCGGGGCGTCCACCAGCACCTCGATGCCCCGCTCGCGCAGGTGCCCGGCGTCGCCGATGCCGGACAGCATGAGCAGCTGGGGCGTGTTGACCGCGCCCGCGCTCAGGACGACCTCGCGGCGGGCCAGCACCGTGCGCGTGACGCCCCCGGTGACGTACTCGACGCCGATCGCGCGGCGGTCCTCGAAGAGCACGCGGGTCGCCTGCGCGTCCGTGACGACCCGCAGGTTCGAGCGGCGCCGGGCCGGCTTGAGGTAGCCGTCCGCGGTGCTGCACCGCGCGCCGCGCCGCTGGCTCACCATGGTCTGGGAGAACCCGTCGGGCGTCGCGGTGTTGGCGGGCTCGACGGTGTGGCCGAGTGCCCGGACGGCGTCGAGGAAGGCCGCCGTGTGCGGGTTCGGGTCGCGCTGCGGCTCGACGCTCATGGGGCCGGCGCGGCCGTGGTCGGGGTCGGTGGCACCGAGGACCCGTTCCGTGCGGCGGAAGTACGGCAACAGGCCCTTCCACGACCAGTCGGCGCCGCAGAGGTCGCCCCACTCGTCGTAGTCGGCGGCGAACCCGCGCACCCACATCATGGCGTTCATCGAGGAGGAGCCGCCGAGCATCCGGCCCCTGGGCCAGTAGACGGGGCGCCGTGAGAGTTCGGGCTGCGGGGCGGTCGAGTAGTCCCAGTCGAGCCCGGTCCTGAACAACTGGGAGAAGGCGGCGGGTATGTGCACGGCCGCCTTCCTGTCCCGGCCGCCGGCTTCGAGGAGGACGACCGAGGCCGGGCCGCTCCCGGTCAGCCGGCCGGCGAGCGCCGCCCCGGCCGAGCCCGCTCCGACGACGACGTAGTCGGCGCTTTCCGGGGCGCTCACCGGGTCACCCCGGTCGTGTTCCGGTCCGTACGGCCGGGCGTGCCCGCCGCCGGCCGGGCGGCGAGGCCAGGGAAGGCAACGCCGGGAGAGGCGACACGCCTCGCCCTCCTGCGGGGCCCGAACGGTGGTGCGGTCTGTGGTGCGGTGTACGTCATGACGTCCTCCTCGTCGAGGTCCGCTCCAGAGCTTCGGGCCGGGCCGGTGCCACGGGGTAGCCCCTGGAGGTGATGAGTTCACGGAATCGGCCGGCGAACCGGCCCCGACGGCGGCCGAGCGGGGAACCGGCCCGGCCGCCGCGCGGTGTGTCGCCGTCAGGGGGCCGTGGGTGCGTCCCGCAGTTCGCGCTTGAGGATCTTGCCCGTGGCGTTGGTGGGCAGCAGGTCGCGGAACTCCACCAGGCGCGGGTACTTGTAGCCGGCCATCCGCTCCCTGCACCACGCGATCAGCTCCTCCCCGGTGAGTTCGGCGCCCGGGGCGAGGACCACGCAGGCCTTGACCTCCTCGCCGTGGGTGGCGTGCGGCACGCCGAGGACGGCCGCCGTGCTCACGGCGGGGTGGGTGAGCAGGACCTCCTCGATCTCCCGCGGGTAGACGTTGAAGCCGCCGCGGATGATCAGGTCCTTGGTGCGGTCGACGACGTAGAGCCATCCGTCGGCGTCCCGGCGGGCCAGGTCCCCGGTGCGGAACCAGCCGTCGCGCAGCACCTCGGAGGTCGCCTCGGGCCGGTTGTAGTAGCCCTTCATGACGTTGTGTCCGCGCACGACGATCTCGCCGATGGCGTCCGGACCCTTCACCGGCGTCCCGTCCTCGGCGATCAGGTCCACCTCCACGCCCCAGACCGGACGACCGACGGAGCCCGCGCGCGCCGGCTCGCCGCGCGGCGTGAACGTCACCGCGGGGCTGGTCTCCGACAGGCCGTAGCCCTCCAGGACGGTGACCCCGAAGCGCTCCTCGAACCGGCGGTGCGTCTCGACCGGCAGCGCCGAACCCCCGGAGCCGGCGATCCGCAGATTCCCGGCGATCTCCGCCCGTTCCGCCTCGGGCACGTCCTCGGCGAGCAGCGCCCCGTACATGGTGGGGACGCCCGCGAAGAAGGTGACGGCGTGACGCCGCATCAGGGCGAGGGCCGAGCCGGCGTCGAAGCGCGGCAGCAGGACCAGTGTCGCGCGGGCGGCGAGGCCGGCGTTCAACTGCACGGACTGGCCGAAGGAGTGGAACAGCGGCAGGGCGATGAGATGGACGTCCTGCTCGACCTCGCCGAACATCTTGTGGCAGGTCAGCGCGTTCAGCGTCAGGTTCGCGTGGGTGAGTTCGGCGCCCTTGGGCCGGCCCGTGGTGCCGGAGGTGTAGAGGATGACCGCCGTGTCGTCCGCCTCGGTGGCGACCGTCTCGAACTCGGTGCTCCGGCCGGCCAGCGCCGACGTCAGGGTTCGCGTGCCCGGGATCGGGGAGGTCTCGGCGGGGGCCGCGGTCAGCAGGAAGAAGTGGTCGCAGCTCTCCGTCTCGTTGAACCCGTCCCAGCCCTCCCGGCCCGTCGGGAGCTCGGCGGTGCCTTCGAAGCAGAAGTACGCCTTGGCCTCGGAATCGGCCAGGTGATACGCGATCTCACGGCCCTTCAGGAGCACGTTGAGCGGGACGACCACCGCGCCGGTCTTCAGGATGGCGTAGTAGACGACCGGGAACCACGGAAGGTTCGGGCAGGACAACGCCACCTTGTCGCCGGGCTCGATGCCGCGCGAGCGCAGCAGGCCGGCCACCTGGCGGGCGGCGGTGTCCAGCTCCGCGTAGGTCATTCGCCGGTCGCCCAGGACGACCGCCGTACGGTCGGGCACGGCGTGGGCGCTGTTCTCCAGCATGACGGCGAGGTTGAGCATGGGCTCTTCTCCGTAGGGGTGTTGGAGTGGTTAGGCGCGGGCCGGCGGGCTCAGCCGCGCAGCGCGGACGCGAAGAGGGCGGGCAGCCGCAGCGGACTCGGCGCGGTGGTGAAGCGGGTGAGGCGCTCCACGGTGGTCAGCGCGGTGCGGTTGGTGACGAAGTAGGGCGGGCGAGGGGACAGCGAAGGGTCGCCCGTGACGAGGCCGCGTGGTGCGGGCGTGAACGGGGCACGCAGCACGGTCTTCTCGATGTCCTCGCCCCGGAGCATGAACGCGTTGTGCACGAAGCCGATGCCGCTGCCGATGTCCTGGCGGGTGTGGCCGGGGAAGGCGCCCCAGGGGGTGAACCCGAGCAGGAAGCCCACCCCGGACCAGCAGTTGACGCCCAGGGTGCCGTAGCGCAGGTCGGCGACGGCGGTCTCCACCGCAGCCCGGTCCTGCCGCTCGGTCCTCGGGTGCACGATGAGGGTGGCGCCGAGGGTGCCGGGGAGGCGGTCGTTGGCGAAGTCGACGGCGTTGCGGAGGAACGCGGCCGTGGTCGCGCCGGGCAGCCGTACGACGCCCAGCGCGCTGGCGAAGACCTCGTCGGTGACGAGGACGTCGTCGGGGCCGGTGACGTCGGGGACGAGGAGGCGGCAGCCGTCGCCGTACCGCTCCGCCCGCGGGTGTGCGGCGAGAACGGCGTCGAGGCGCTCGCGGGCCCCTGGGTAGTAGTCGGCGCGGGACGGCAGTGCGCGCAGCACCCGGCGGATCTCGTTCAGCAGCTTCTCGGTGCCGTCCCAGTCGCGCGGTACGACGAGGATCTGGCCGGCGATGCAGTTGTGGCCGGAGTTGTTCATCTTGCTGGTGACGATGTGTTCGGCCTGGAAGCGGAAGTCGGCGTCGCTCCACGGGCCGGGAGCGACGACGCACGGGCTGACGCCGCCGAGTTCACTGCTGAAGGGCTTGCCGATCAGGGGCCGGTCCTCGCATCGGCGCCGCCCGGCGTCCTCGTCCGTCCCCCAGACGATCGCGTCGTGCGTACGGTCGCTGCCGGTGACGTGGATCGCGTCGACGTCCTCGTGGTGGGCGAGGTATCCGCCCTCGGCGGCGCCGCCGTCGACGAAACGGACCCAGCCGCGGGTGACGAACTCCGCGAAGACGTGCTCGAAGTGGGGGCGCAGATAGGCGTTGACGGGGTTCATCTTGGCGATGACGACCTGGCCCTCGGCGTAGAGCTTGTGCAGGATGTCGAGCGCGGTGATGGCGGCGACGTTCCCGGCGCCGAGGACCAGGGCCAGGGCGGAGGGCTCCGGCCGGCCTCGGTACGGGCTTGCCGCGCGGTCGCGTGTCTCGTCGGCGGTGACGCCCGGACGCATCCACACCTGGGCGCTGAAGCGGTTGAGCAGCAGCCGGTCCCAGCCGGTCGCGGGGAACACGTCGACGCGGGTGCGGCCGGCCGTCTCCCGCACGGCCTTCGCCGCGAGCGGTTCGCGGCCCGCGGCGACGCGCCGCAGCACGTGCAGATACGCCGCGGCGTTCTGCGCGAGCGCCCACGGACCGCCGATCCAGTCCTCGGCGGCCCACGGGGAGTCAGGAGCATGGCCCTTGGCGTGGGAGCCGGCCGCGGCGAGTTCGGCCGCGCCGGAGTCCACCCGGCGCAGCAGCCGTTCGAGCAGCGCGACGCGTTCGGTGAGCGGGGCGGCGGACCAGGAGGCGGCACCGCCGCGCAACTCGGCGACGGCCCGGTCCAGGCAGGAGGTGTCGAGGGCGCTGGGGTTCACGTCATTCCTCGCAGTTAGGGAAGGAGCGGGGGAGGCGGTGGGGGAATCGGTGGGCGGGGAGCGGGGGGAGCGGGGGGAGCAGGGGGAGCGGGGGAAGCGGTGGCGGAGGGTGCCGCGTCGCCGGGCGGGAGGCCGGGCCGTTGGGAGGCGGGAAGCCTGGGTCGCTGGAAGGCAGGGGGCCTGGGCCGCTGGGTGATCCGGAATCCGGGATGGGGATTCGGGTCACGGTGCGGACCCCCCGTCCCGGATGCGTCCAGCGGACCCGGCGGATCCGGCGGATCCGGCGGATCAGGCCGGCCCGGCGGAGGCATGCGGGGAGCGGCTTTCAGGCGGGTTGCCGCGGGGTGTCGTGGTCCGGGGCGAGTGGCTCGGTGCGGCGTGCCGACAGCAGCCGGGCGTCGCGGGCCGGGTCGATCAGCGTGACGGCGGCGATTCCGCCCAGCACGAGCAGCACTCCGGTGATCAGGAGCGCTTGCCGGTAGCCCGCGGTCCCCTGGGTGTCCACGAGATGCCCGACCAGGGTCGGGGCGATCAGACCCGCGGTGGTCACCACGGCGTTCATGATGCCCAGCGCGCCGCCGCGGCGGTCGGCCGGAGCCAGTTCGGCGACGGTGGTGGCGGCGACGCTGCTCATCGCCCCGGCGCAGCCGAATCCGGCGATCACGAGGGCGACGGTCGCGGCACCGGCCGGTGCCGCCGGCAGGGCGAGGCACGCCGCGGCGGCGGTGAGCATCAGGATGCCGCCGACCCCGCCGCGCGCCCTTCGGCTGGAGGTCCCGCGGCGCAGCAGCCATCCGGTCAGACCGGCCTGACCGAGCACCACGGCCCCGCTCAGCCCCCAGACCAGCATGAGAAGTTGGGCGGACGTGGCGGAGGAGTACCCCAGGCCGTCATGCAGGTAGGAGGGGAGCCAGACCAGGGAGAAGGCGATCACCCAGTAGGTGCCGAAGTAGCCGGCCGTGGCACCGATCCAGGTACGGGTCGCGAAGATCCGGCGGTACGGGGTCCCGCGCGCGGCGCCGCCTGCCCCGGCCACGGCCTCCGCCACCTCGACCGCGCGGCCGGCTCCGCGGCCGTCGGCCGTCGGCTCGGCATCGGAGACATGGGCCACCCGATCGGCACCAGAGCCGGAGCCGGAGCCGGAGCCGGCGCCGCGGCCGTCGGCCGGGACCGGCGCCGGGGTCCCGCCGTTCCGCGTCCCCGCGTAGGGCCCCTCTCCGCCGAAGGGGATCCACAGCAGTGCCCACACCGCACCGGCGACCGCGACCACCGCGACCGCGGTGCGCCAGCCGTGCTCGTGGATGACCCAGGTCAGCACCGGGGCGGCGACCAGGACACCCAGGGTGACCCCCAGCACGATCAGGGCCCCCGGCAGGTTGCGCCGGTGGTTGGGGAACCAGGACAGCGTGGTCTGCTGGGCCACCGGGAACGCCGGCCCCTCGGCGGCGCCCAGCAGAACGCGCGAGGCGACGAGCACCGCGAGCCCTCCGCCCAGGACCAGCGGTGCCTGGGACAGGGACCACAGGACGGCCATCGTGAGCAGCAGCCACTTGGGCCGGACGCGGTCCGCGAGCAGCCCTACCGTGGCGCCGCAGATCGAGAAGAGCAGGAAGAACGCGCTGTTGGCGAGCCCGAAGGCGGACGCGGACAGGCCGAGGTCCTCACGGATGGGGTCGGCCGCCAGGCCCAGCACGGACTTGTCGGCGAAGTTGACCATCATGAAGACGACCAGGAGCGCGGTGACGGTCCACGCGCGGCGGCGCTGGTCGGGCGGCGTCTTCACAGGGGCGGCGGGCACAGCGGGTACGACGTCGGTGTCGGTCACAGGGGCTCCGCGGGGGACGGGTCGGGACGGGGAGACGGAAGGAGGGGCGCGGCGAGAAGGAGGCGGGGCACCCCTGGGGCGCCGGCCTGGGAATCCGGGCCGGCACCCGACCGGACGACGGCCCCGTCGGGCGCGGTCGGCGAGGGGATGCCATGCCCGGCCGAGGCGGACGTCCGCCCGGCCGCGGGTACGCCCGCCCGGCCCACGAGGCGCAGGCCGGCCGGGCGGAAGCCCGCCCAGCGGCGGGTGCCCGTCCTGGCAGGAGGACGTCCGGGTAGGAGGACGTCCGGGCAGGAGCCCCGGACGACGGGCCTCAGGACAGGGGCTCGCCTGCGATCGCGATGCGCTCCATGACGCGGCGCTGCGGGTAGTAGTCGTTGATCGCGTAGTGCTGCGTGGCGATGTTGTCCCAGATCGCGACGGAGCCGGGCTGCCAGCGGAAGCGGACCTGGTACTCGGGGATACGGGCCTGCAGGACCAGTTCGCCGAGCAGCTCACGGCTCTCGGTCTCCGGCAGACCGGTGATCCGGGTGGTGAAGGGCTCGTTGACGTAGAGCAGCTTGCGGCCGGTGCGCGGGTGCCGTACGACCACGGGGTGTTCGACGGGCGGCAGGGTCTCCCGGTGCGCCGCGATCTGGCTCTCCGTCATCGTCAGGCCCCAGCTGGGCACCCAGTCGTGCACCGCGGTGAGCCCCTCGACATGGGCCTTCATCCGCTCGGACAGGTTGTCGTACGCGGCGCCCATGTCCGCCCAGAGGGTGTCGCCTCCCGCGGCGGGGACCTCGACGGCCCGCAGGACCGAACCGAGGGCCGGTGCGGCCATGAAGGAGTGGTCGCTGTGCCAGATGTTCTCGGTGCCGACGGCCATGGCGTCCTTGGCCAGACGCGAGACACCGGTGGTGTCGCCGGCGGGGAAGAACGGGTTGGGCTCCGGCGCGCCCCATAGGGCGGAGAGTGCGAGCTGGGCGCTCGGGTCGAAGGCGTGCTGGCCACGGAAGAAGATCACCTTCCACTCCAGCAGGGCCTGCTTCAGCTCCGCGGCGAGGTCCTCGCCGATCGGGAGCGAGAGGTCGACGCCGGCGATCTCCGCACCGATGTGCGGGGTGAGCGGACGGATGTCCGTCAGCCGGTACTCGGCCGGGGCGACACCGGGGGCGGTGCGCTCCAGCACCCGCTTTCCGTAGTGCATCAGGGGCTTGTCGAGGGCGGGCGGGGGAGGGGTGACGACGCTGTCCATGGGCTCTCCAGAACGACAACCGGGATTTCGTTACCAGGAGTATCGTTATTGGGGTGTGAGGTGGCAAGGGTCTGGGGCGATCGTTGTGAACGGGACCCTCGGGCCGGGCCGTGGCCGTCAGCCGGGGCCGTCGCGCGTGACGAGGCGGTCGTGCGTGACGGGGCGGTCGTGAACGGGGCGGTCCTGCGGGGCCGCGACGGTCAGGAAGCCGAGCCGACCGCGCGGGACACGAGGTCCACCAGGGTCTCCACGAGCCGGGTGTCGGGCAGTTCCTGCTCGCCGATCAGCCGGAAGAGCAGCGGCGCGGCGACCAGGGTCGCCGCGGCCCGGACGTCGGTGTCGGGGCGAACGTCGCCTCGCGCGATGCCGCGCTCGAGGATGCGCCGCGTCTCGCTCGTGATCCGCTCGGTGTACTGCGCGTACTGCGCCCCGCCCGCACCCGCCTCGGCCGCCGCTCCGATCAGCCCCGCGATCAGCCGGGCCGACCCCGGCAGCCGGTACGCCTCCAGCCGGGCGGTGAGGACGACGCGCAGCTCGGCGCGGAAGTCGCCCAGGTCGGGCACCGACAGTTCGCCGACGCGGCTCTCGGCGGCGGCGATGACGAGGTCCTGCTTGGTGGGCCAGCGCCGGTAGATGGCCGGCTTGCTCACCCCGGCCCGGGCGGCGACGGCGTCCATCGTGAGTGCGCCCATGCCCTGTTCGACGACCAGGTCGACGACCGCGTTCAGGACGGCTCCGGTGACCCGCTCCTCGCGTGGCCGTCCCGGTCCCCGCTCCGTCCCCCGTGTCCGCTCACCCGTCATGCCCCGAGCCTACGGGGGCCGGTGTACTGCCCAGGGAGGAGGGCCCGCGGCGGAACATCCTGTTCGGAGGGTAGGAGGGGTGCCTCCGTGGGCACGATGCGTCTATGCGTGTCGGCGAGGGACGCTGGGCTCAGCAGTCATGAGGAGGGGTCATGAACCGTCAGATCCGGATTCGCGTCAACCGTCGGCCCGCCGCTCCGCGCGAGATGCCGATCGACCGCAGGACGCCGTCGGGGCGTGTGCTGCCGTACTGACCGATGTCTTTGACGCCGTACGGGTCCTGCGGTCCGCCGGTCCGAAACGGTGTTCCGCCCCGTCCGGGCCGGTCACGAACCCTTGGTGGGGCACCTGGGCGGCGGCGTCCCGGGCTCCGGCTCACGGGCGGGTGCAGCGGCCCGTGGGCGCGGTCGCCGGAGGGCGGCACTGGAGGGCTGAGTCGGCCGTGCGGTCGCTCAGATAGCGGCCGATGCAGGTGGTCGCGGTGGTTCTGCCGCGCTCGGCGCAGAAGGCGAGTGCGGCCCGGCCGTCCGCGAAGGGGCCCGGGGCGTAGACCACCCAGTAACCCGGGCGCAGCGAGGCGTAGTTGTCACTGCGCAGGATCCGCGCCTCGGGAACGGTCTTCCTGATCTTCGCCAGGCGGAGATCCCGGGCGGCGGTGCCCGTTCCGACGGGTTCGGAGAAGAGCTGGGCGATCCAGCGGTCGCCCGACGGCGCGCTCGTGGCGGATGCCGCGCCCGTCGGCGCAGGGCCGGGCGCGGAAGCCGAAGATGCCGGTGCAAGCGAAGGAGTCGGGGTCGGGGTCGGGGCCGTGGTCGCGTGCTCGGTGCGCGCGGACCGCGAGGCCGACACCGAGGCCGACGGCCCGGCCTCGCCACCCGTCTCCCGGCCGGTCCCCCGGTCGCGCAGGGTCAGGAAGAGCGTGGTCGCGGCGACGGCCAGCACCGCGGCCACGGCGACGGCGATCGTCGTCCGGCGGCGCCCACCCGGGCTGTCGGACCGGGTGGGTACGGGTGGCAGGGGTCCGTCCCACTGCCCGGGCCCGGCGGGCGGCGGCACAGGGTCCGTGTACGGCCGCGGAAGCGGCTCCCGGTGGGTCGCCGACACCGTCGCGGTCGCCGTCGGCGGGCCCCATTGCGCAGGCGTCCTCGCCTCCGCCCGCGCCAGCATCGCGTCCAGGCGCTCCGCGTCGGGGCGCGCCCCCGGATCCCGTACGAGCAGCGCGTTCAGGACGGGGGCGAGAGGGCCGGAGCGGACGGGAGGCGGCAGCGGATCGTCGAGGACGGCGGCCAGCGTGGCGAGCGTCGTCGCGCGGCGCAGCGGACTGACGCCCTCCACACAGACGTACAGGACGAGGCCGAGGGACCACAGATCGCCGGCCGGGTCGTCGGCGTGGCCGCGGATGCGTTCGGGTGCCATGTACTCGGGGGAGCCCACGAGTTCACCGGTGACGGTCAGGGAGGTCGAGTCCTGGAGAGCCGCGATGCCGAAGTCGGTGAGAACGGCCGTTCCGTCCGGGCGGAGCAGCACGTTGGCGGGTTTGACGTCGCGGTGCCGGATACCGGCGGCGTGGGCGGCCCGCAGCGCGGCGAGGACCTGCCGGCCGACGCGCGCCGCCTCCGCCGGGGACAAGGGGCCCGCGACGAGCCGGTCCTGGAGCGTCATGCCCGGCACCAGCTCCATCACGATCCACGGATGCGGCTCCGCCTCCACGATGTGATGAACGGTCACCACGTGCGGGTGACTGATCCGGGCGAGCGCCCGTGCCTCGCGCAGCACCCGTTCCCGTACGGTGGCCGAGGCGCCCGCGTCGGCCCGCACCGCCTTGAGGGCGACCTCGCGGTGCAGGGCGCCGTCCCGGGCCCGCCACACCGTGCCCATCCCGCCACTGCCCAGCCGCTCGATCAGCTGGAACCGACCGTCGACGAAGTCCCCCGGTGCGTCCATGCGCGCCAGGCTAGAGGAGATCGCCCGTTCCGGGCGGCGCCCCGAGAACTAACGCCCCAGTGCCGCACCGCCGTTGATGTGGAGGAGCTGGCCCGTCACGTAGGCCGCCTCCGGTGACGCCAGGTACCGGATGGCGGCCGCGATCTGTTCGGGCCGGCCGGGCTGTCCGGTGAGGGACTGGGCCACGCGGGCGGCGACGAAATCCGGGGTGGCGCGGTCGCCGAAGAACTCGGTGTCGCCGACGAAGCCGGGGGCGACCGCGTTCACGGTGATGCCCTCGGAGCCGACGCGCTGGGCCAGATCGTAGGTGTAGGTGTTGATCCAGCCCTTGGAGCCGCCGTACGAGCCGGGCCCGCGCAGTGAGGCGATCGAGGAGAGCTGCACGATACGGCCGCCGGGGCGGCGCACGTGGGGGAGCAGCGCCTCGGTGAGCAGGACGGCGGTCAGGACGTTGGCGTCGAAGTTGCGCCGGTAGCTGTCGGCGACGGAGGCCAGGCCGCCGTCGTGCGGCACGGCGGCGTTTCCGCCCGCGTTGGCGACCAGGACGTCCACCGTGTCGTCCTCGACGATGAAGTCCCGTGCCGCGCCGACCTGTTCGGGGTCGGCCAGATCCGCCGCGTGCCAGGACGCGGCCTCCCGGCCGTATCGCTCGTTCAGTCCGTCGGCCGCCTTGCGCAGGACGTCCTCGCGGCGCCCGAGGAGGACCACCCGGTCCCCGTCCGCGGCGAACGCCTCCGCCGTCGCCAGGCCGATCCCCGTCCCGCCGCCGGACACCACCACACGCCGTCCGCTCATGTCCATCCCGTCCGTCGCCGTTCAGATTCTCGGATGTGAACGTGGGTCATGTCCACGCACGAGTGGAGACGCTACGGAGACCGTGCGGCGGCGTCAAGTGGCCTGATATGGAGTCGACTTGACCCGCGCGGTCGTTTCGTCACCCGAACGGCCGGGCAGGGAACGTGCAGCGTTTGTCCCGGTCCGTCCGGACCGAGGGAGGGGGAGCGCTGTGCGTGACCATGTGCGGACCGTCGACGGGCGGCTGCTGCGCGTCGAAGTCTCGGGGGATCCACGGGGGCGCCCGGTGTTCCTGCTGCACGGCATGCCCGGCAGCCGGGTCGGCCCCCGGCCGCGGGCCATGTTCCTGTACCAGCGCGGCACCCGGCTGATCAGCTACGACCGCCCGGGGTACGGAGGTTCGGACCGGATGCAGGGGCGGCGTGTCGTCGACGTCGCGCAGGACGTGGCCTGCATCGCGAACGCCCTGGGGATCGAGCGGTTCGCCGTCGCCGGACGCTCCGGGGGCGCTCCGCACGCGCTGGCCTGTGCCGCGCTGATGCCGCAGCGGGTGACCCGGGCCGCCGCACTGGTGGGGCTCGCGCCGCGTGACGCCGAGGGACTGGACTGGTTCGCCGGGATGGCGCCGTCCAACGTCCATGAGTTCAGGACGGCGTTCGACGATCCGGACCGGTTCACCGCGCGGCTGATTCCGCGGTCCGCCGTCATCCGGCGCGATCCGGTGCGCCTGTTGGAGGAGCTGCGGCCCGAACTCACCGATGACGACCGGCAGATCGTCTCCGACAACACGATTCGTTCGATGCTGTTGCGCAACTACCGCGAGGCGCTGCGGACATCGCCGTACGGCTGGATCGACGACGCGCTGGCCCTGACCGGGAACTGGGGCTTCGATCCGGCGGAGATCCAGGTGCCGGTGCTGCTGTGGCACGGCGTGAAGGACGTGTTCTCCCCGGCCTCGCACTCGTCCTGGATGGCCGCACGGATTCCCCGGGCCACGGCGGTGCTCGAACCCACCGCCGCGCACTTCGCCGCCCTCCGGGCCCTGCCCAAGGTGCTGGCCTGGCTGCTGGCGGACGTGCCGGTCTGGCCCGGGCACCGGCGGGGACGGACCCCGGAGGCGGTCGCCCCCCGCGCCTCTGCCGCGTCCGCGGGCCGGCGCTCCCAGGCCCCCGCCTCGGCCTGAGGGCTCTCGCTTCCCGCCCCCGTGCGCCCGAGGGGGTCTCGGCGGCAGACGCCGAGGAGCGCCACCGGCCGGACCGCCCCTCCGGGACCGGGTGCGGGGCCGCCCTTCCGGGACCGGGTGCGGGACCGCCCTTCCGGGACGGGGGCTGGATTGCCCTTCCGGCACCGGATGCCGGACCGCTCCTCCGGCGGCGCCCGGGGTCGAGCGCCGGAGGAGCTGATGGCCGGCTCCACCGGCGCCCGGGAGGCGGGTGTCCTCACACCGCCAGCGGTTCCAGGTCCCGGTAGATGCGGCGGTCGTCCGCCGCGACCCGGGTCATCCCGTTCTCGTCGCCGAGCAAGGAGCGCAGCTCCGCGAGGGCCTCGGCGCGCATGCGGCGGGCCTCGTCCTTGCGGCCCAGCGCGGCCAGGGTCAGTCCGGTGTTCGCCACTATGGCGAGGGTTTCCGGATGGTGGGGCCCGAGCACCCCGCGGAGGGTCTGGACGGCGTTGTCCTCCAGCTCGCGGGCCTCGGTGAGACGGCCCTGGTCGGCGAGGACGTTGGCGTAGTTGATGCCGGTGAACAGGGTGTGGGGGTGCTTCTCCCCGAGGACGTCGCCCATCCGGCGCAGCACCTTGCGGAACACCTTCTCCGCCTCCTCGGTGTCGCCGCACCCCCAGTGGAAGATCCCCAGGTTGTTGAGCGCGGCCTGGGTGTACGGATGGGCCTCGCCCGGCACCTTCATGTACTCCGCCAGGGCCTCACGGGCGACCTCGCGCGCGGCCTCCCGCTCGTCCGCGGCGAACAGGTCGGCGGCCATGTTGAGGTCGCAGGCGAGCGAGTCGGGCGTCGGTGCCTCGTACTGCATCCGGTACTGGCCGCGGGTCGCCGTCGTGAGCCGTCGGGCGTCCTCGAACTGGCCCGCCCGGCGCAGCGACACGGCGAGCGACTTGGCGCAGCTCAGCGTGCCCGGGAAGTTCTTGCCGAGGATGCGCTTGTAGGCGTCGTAGGCGCGGGAGAGGAGCGAGACCGACTCGGCGTACCGGCCGACCTCGCGCAGATCGCGGCCGAGGCGGGCCGCCGAGGCGAGCGTGTACGGGTGGTCGGGGCCGAGGACTTCGACGCGGCGGTCGAAGGTCTCCTGGTCGAGGATGCGGGCCTCGCCGTAGCGGCCGACCATGCGGAGCGCCAGCGCGAGGTTGTTGGCGGCGCTGAGGGTGCGCCGGTGCGACTCGTGGAAGATCTGGCTGAAACCGTCGTGCGCCTCGCGGGCGAACTCCACCGCCGACTCGTACACCCCGAGCGCCGCCAGATCGCTGGCCAGGCTGGACATGGTGACGTACGTATGGGGGTGCGAGGGCCCGAGGACCCGCTTCTGGCGTTCCAGGAGCTCGGTGTTGATCTCACGGGCCTCCACGTAGAGCCCCTGGGAGCGCAGGACGTTGCCGAGCTGGGCCCGCAGGTACAGATACTGGACGTCGTCCTCGCCGAGGATCGGCTTCCAGTGGTCGAGGAGGTCCTCGGCGAACGCCTGGGCACCGGGGAAGTCACCGCGCTTCCACAGATAGCGGACGCGGTCGATGAGCAGCCTGCGGGTTCCGGCCTCGGTGCAGTTGCGGGCGTCGGAGGCCGAGGCCGGCAGGTGCGGCCAGATGACCGCGAAGCGCGGCCAGGTCTCCGGGTCGTCGATCGGTTCGTCGCCGTCGGGCCGGCAGCCCGCGAGGACCGTGTGCACCACGTGCCGGGCCTGCCGCTGCTCGTCCTCGCTGAGCTGCGAGCGGATCACGGCCTGCACCAGCCGGTGGACCTGGATGCTGTTGCTGACCTGGTCGACCTTGGCGAGCGCGAACCGGCCGATCTCGCGGATCACCCGGCCGAGCAGCAGACTCTCCTGGAGGGCGGGATCGTAGGGCCGCAGAGCGTCGATCATCTCCTTGCTGTAGAGCAGGTGCGAGGAGATCGGCTCGGCCGCCATGAACGCGCACAGCTGCAGCAGCCGTACGGAGGCCGGGGAGCGTTCGCGCAGCCGGGCTATGGAGATGTTCCAGGTCGCGGCCACCGTCTTCGGGTAGTCGACGGCCTGGTTCAGGTCCAGCACCTCGGTGGTCTGTTCGGCGAGCTGACGCAGATACTCCTCGATCGGGGTGGCCGTCTCCGCGAGCCAGGCCGCCGCCTGTTCCACCGCGAGCGGCAGATCGCCGACCGCGGTCGCCACCCGCTCCGCCTCCTTGACGCTCAGCCCCGAGGCCCGCCGGGTGAGGTGCTCGACGCTCTCCTCGCGCAGGAACACGTCGATGGGCAGCGAGGCGCCCTGCTGCGCCCAGGCCTGGTTGCGGGAGGTGACCAGGATGTGCCCGCCGCCGCCGTCCGGGAAGAAGCGTTTGAGCTGCGCCGGGTCGTCGGCGTTGTCGAAGACCAGGATCCAGCGCTTGGTCGGCGCCCCGCGGGCCAGCATCCGCACGGCTTCCTGGCTGGCCAGGTTGATGTCCTCGGCGCTGGACGCCCCGATGCGGGCGGCGAGTTCGGCGAGCGAGGAGACGACGTTGTCGGGGTCCTCGGCGGAGATCCACCACACCAGGTCGTAGTCGGCCATGAACCGGTGCACGTACTCCAGCGCCACCTGGGTCTTGCCGACGCCCCCCAGTCCGTACAGTGCCTGCGGCTGCGGCAGGACGACCGAGATGCCGCTGCCGAGCTGGTCGCGGACGTGGTCGAGGATGACATCGCGCCCGGTGAACATGCTGTTGCGCTGGGGCGCGCTCCAGATCGCCGGGGTGCTGCCGGGGAAGCGGGGTCCGGACGCGCTGCCCTCGACGGGCCGGCCCGGCAGCTCGAGGGCGCCCAGCAGGGAGCTGACGCACTGCGTCTCGTCGAGCCGGTGCAGATCGACCGGGTTGCGGTCGAGGTAGTACTGCGGCAGATGGACCTCGTCGACCCGCACCGGGACGATCGTGCCGTGCGCGGCCTCGCCGTCCGCCTCGGCCAGGGCGCGCCAGACGGGCTCGGCGTGCCGCGACTTGCGGAACGCCTTCGACAGCAGCACGAGGGTGCGGGTCGCCGGGTCGGGATGCTCCACCGGGCCGCTCGCGATGTCGTGCGGGGTGACGTCGCAGCCGGCCCGCTTGAGGAGCGACTCGATCCAGTCGGCCCAGACGCGGTTCTCCGCGGTGTACGCGATCACCACGTCGGCCGCGGTCGTCATCGGCCGCCGCCTCAGGAACGCGTCTCGGCAGCGCAGCCGCACCGGCTCCGGCACCGGAGGCAGGACGGTGATCTCGCCGTCCGAGATCACCGCGGTGAGCCGCTCGAAGGCGGACAGCAGGGAGTTGGCGATCCCGCTCTCGTCGCCCACGGTGGCGAGGGTCTCCTCGTAGGCGTAGTACGGGCGGTACGGGATCTCGACGGCGCCCCAGTAGGCGGTCAGCTCCTCGCCCGCCAGCTCCTCCCCGCCGAGCCCCTTGGGCAGCCCGTCGAACTTCAGCCGGGCCAGCGCCCGGCCGGCGTCCACCTTCTCCTTCTCGCCCTCGTCGATCCGCATCGGCACCGGCAGGACCCGGATCTTGCGTGTGCGGTAGCCGTCCTCGACGCTGCGGGCCACGGCCGCCGCGCCGTCGAGGGACTGGTCGCTGAGCGTGAAGCAGTCCACCAGCACATCGGGCATCTGCACGGTGCAGATGTCGGCGTTGTCGGACAGCCCGGTGCGGCTGTCGATCAGGACGTAGTCGTAGGACGCCTTCATGTCGTCGCGCAGCGCGTCGAGGAAGAGGCCGCCGCCGAGGCGTTCGTAGAAGTTGTCCCATTCGAAGGACGACACGCTCGCCGAGTACGAGCGGTCCTGGCGCCCGGCGGAGAGGAAGTCGAGGGAGCCACCCTCCTGGAACCGCAGTCCGAGCCGCTCGGGCGTCAGCGAGATGGCGTGCTGCTCGACGCGCGCGTAGTCCCGGTGCCACTGGCCGGAGCGCTGGGTTCCGGTGGTCGCCGCCCACGCGTACTCGTTGATGAGGTCGATGACACCGGTGGTGGCCGCGAGCGCGTTGGGATTGAGGAAGGGATGGAAGAAGCGGTGCAGGCCGGGGGCCTCCAGGTCCCAGTCCACGGCGAGGACGCGTTTGCCGTTGGCCGCGAGGATCCAGGCCGTGTTGGCCAGGGCCATGGTGCGGCCCGTGCCCCCCTTGTACGAGTAGAAGGTGATGATCCGTCCGTCCTGCACGGCCGTCATGCTTCTTCTCCTCCGTGGTCGGATCCGCCTTCGGGCAGCGGCGGGTGGGTGGGGCCCATCAGACGGGGCCGGCGGATCGGCGGACCCGCGGGCGGATGCGCCTCGGCGTGCTTGAGGTACTGCCGGGTCGCGTGCGCGACGACGACAGGGAGCACGTCGGTGAAGGCCTTCAGGGTGGGTACGCCGTTGACGGCGGAGCGGCAGTCGGCACGCCGCCCCCGGTCCAGGATCACCGGCAGCGTCCGTTCGAGGTCCGCCGCCAGCTTGCGGCCTTCCTCGCCGTGGCACTGGATGTCCGCCCGGTTCCAGGGGACGATCGCGCTGACCCAGGGGCGGGCACCGGCGTCGAACGCCTTCAGTCTGCGCGCCCGTTCCTCGTCGGTGAGCGCCCACCGGTCGATGAGCAGAATCCCCGGGTGGCTGGGCCCCGCCTTCTCCGCGTCGTCCGATTCCAGGTCGTCGTCGGTGGCCTCGTCGTCGAAGGAGGACACCGTGATCCGGTAGTCCAGAGATCGGATCAGCTCCTCGGCCAGGGAGGGCAGCGAACGGGTCGACTCCGAGTGGTACGGATTCCAGTCCTGCGCGTCCTCGCCGTACGGGCGGACGTCACGATGCTCCGGGATGGTGTGCCGGGTGGGCGCCGCCACCGTCAGATGGATGCGCCGGGGCCCCTCTCCCCGCGGCTTGAACGCGCTCGGCGTGCGCTCGTAGGGCCGTGGCCTGCTGGAGGGCAGCGGAGACTCCTGCGCGATCTGCACGATCCGCTGCGCCAGCCCGAGAACCGTCTCCTCGTACTCGTCGCGCAGCCGGTTGAGCTTGATCAGACCGTAGATCCCGTTGGCCGCGTACCGGTCGCCGAACTGGGCGTGGTCCACATGGATATGCCGTACGGAATCGGGGAGTTGGGCGTAGTCGATATGCGTCCACAGTGCCGGGACGATCGCCTGCACCGCACCGGTCCCGGTCGCCCGGGCCCGCAGAATACGTTCGTTGAAGGCGAACCATTCCCGGCCGCAACTCTCACTGGTGAAGTAGCGCGGTGAGAACAGCGGTACGAACACCCGGCAGGTGGCGAGATTTTCGCTGAGTTTCTCCGGCCAGCCGTCCCCCGAGCGCATCTCCCGGTCCATGAACCCGGCGGGTATGCCGGCCGGCAGATCGGTCAGGGCCATGATGTGGTCGCACAGATCGGTGAAGAGGACCTGCACCCAGTGGTCCGGATCGCCGCCGCCCAGCCCCCAGGCCGGTGTGTGGGCGTAACTCAGAAAAAAATAAGGCCGGTTGTCCGATGCCCGTTCAGGTATGTCCACGCGCCCCCCTGCTGTGGATGAGCCCCTACGGGATGTTCACCTGGCCGGAACCAACAATCTTCCCGACCGAGGGCCCGCACGGGTCGCCTCTTTCACGTCAAACCCTGGCGATATCCAGACATCTGGACACCGACCGGATCGACGGCAGCCCGCGCCCCGTGGAGCCGCACCGGTCACCCCGCCA
Source organism: Streptomyces sp. NPDC060027 (assembly GCF_042737005.1). Taxonomy (NCBI): domain Bacteria; kingdom Bacillati; phylum Actinomycetota; class Actinomycetes; order Kitasatosporales; family Streptomycetaceae; genus Streptomyces; species Streptomyces sp. NPDC060027. The sequence goes on along the minus strand of NZ_JBHWVI010000015.1, from coordinate 37,160 downwards.
TTTCCCGTTCCGTCACGAGATCACGCGGCGGTGCGCCCCGACCGCCCCCGGGAGCCCGCCGACGGGCGCGGGCCGCGGCCGGTGGGCGCAGGCCCGTCGCGTACGACGCCCGGCGTGGTCCGTACGCACCGGGCGGTCACGCCCGTCGCCCCATCACCCGACCCGGCCGGCCGGGTCGGCCGAGGAGAGGCGCGCGCTCGCCAGCTCGCCGCGCAGCTCCGCCGCCAACGCCCTTCCCGTATCGGTGAGTTCGTCTTCGGGGCGGGCTGCGAGCTGGTCCAGGGAACGGCCCGCCCGTTCCAGCGCGGCGGCACGCCGGTCCGCCTCGCCCGCCCAGTAGTCGGCGTCGCCCAGCTCGCGGCTCGCCTCGTCGAGCAGCCGGCCGGCCCGGTTGCCCGGCACGTTCAGGTCGGCCGTCTCGCGCAGCGCGGCAAGCCGCGCGAGGCGTCCGGCGCGCGGCAGTTCCCGTACGAGGTCCTCCGGCTCGAAGTCGACGGCCAGACCGAGCGCGCCGAGCCCGTGCGCGCCGAGCCGCACGCCCGTTCCGGCCGCGAGCGGGGTGATGGTGGTCAGCCGCGGCGCGTTGACGCCGGCCTGCCGGCCCCGGCCGTTCTCCTCCATCAACTCGTAGGCGATGCCCAGGCGTTTGGCGAACATGTCGAGTTCGTCGGCGCCCAGCGGTGGGGCGACGGGCACGGGGTAGCAGTCGCGGAGGGGGTCCGCGTCGTCGAGGAGCAGCCGGGTGCCGCCCGCGACGGAGACGGTGCGCAGGCGCCGCCAGCCGGTGGACGCCTCGCCGGGGGTGTACTCGTCGCCCCGATGGGTGCGCACCCGCAGCTCACCGGCCTTCACCGAGACGGTGACGGGCCCCGGGGCACGGAGGGTGAGGGTGCCCAGGGTGGGCAGGTGGAGTTCGGCGGTGGGCTGGTGCCAGCCGAGTTCGAGGTCGGCGTGGGCGTTGACGGCGACGGCGACTGCCGTCGCGGCGAGCGGCGCGGCGGAGGCCGGGTGATCGAGCGCGTCCCTCAGTGCGGTGCGCGTATAGGGGTGCGCGAGTGCCTCGTCGACGTGCGGGGCGACACCAGGGGCGCCGTCCAGGTCGAGAAAGGCCCTCCACAGGCCGCCCCAGTCCGGTTCCGCCCTGCGCCGGTCGGCGACGACGGCGAGCAGGTTCCTGTTCAACTCGCCTTGGTGCCACACGAGCTCGTCCATGCTGCCCACGACCGGAGAGAACCCGCGGTCGGTGATCCGCTCCGCCACACCGTCGACCAGCACGCGCAGGTCCTGGCAGAAGACGGACGGGTTGTCGAAGGCGCCCTCGCCGCTGTACCGGTGCGCGTAGAGACCACCGCCGCACGACTCCACGACCGGGCACGAGCGGCAGGCGTCGCTCAGGCCCGCCAGACCCGACTGGCGAGCGCGCACGCCGGGGTGGAGCGCGAACTCCTCGAAGCTGTGACGGAAGACGTCGTAACCCGTCGCGGGAGCGCCGTCGTAGGCCGTCTTGAGCGAGTCGGCCTGCTCGAAACTGCCGTCCGTCTCGACCACCGCGAGATCGCTGGGCGCGAGTCCCATGGCCTCCGTCAGACTCGGGCCGCCCCGCAGCGTGCTGAGGACCGAGTCGAAGGTCCGCACCGGCACGGGGCGTCCCTGCCGGTCCCAGTGGTCGAAGATCTTCAGAAGCCAGTCGGCATACGCGGTCGGGGCGTCCGCGGGTCTGCGCGGAGGGCTGTCCCAGGTGGAGTGCGGAAGCAGGTAGTCGATCCTGGGCGGCTGAAGTGCCAGCAGGGCCTCGTGCACGTCGATCGGGTCGTTGGCCACGTCCACGGTGCACAACAGGCCGCTGTAGAGGTGTTTGTACTCCTCCGAACGCAGCAGGTCGATGCCCCTCACCGCCCGCTCGTAACTGCTGCGCCGTCGGCGGTCGAGTCGGTGACGGTCGTTGGCGGTACGGTCGCCGTCGAGCGAGACACTGACTTTGACGGCGAATTCTTTGAATACATTCAGATGGCGGGTGTTCAGCTGGACGCCATTGGTGTGAATGCGAAGGTCGAGCTTGGTGACGGGGGCGATAACGCGTGTGAGTTCCGCACAGATGTTTCTCATCCGGGAAGGGCCCACGAGGAGTGGTTCGCCGCCGTGAAGGATCACAGAAACGGAGGGGAGTTCATGTGCTTCTGCATATGCCGCTAATCTGTGCGCGACCCTTCCGACCGTTTCCTCGGAAATGACGGTCGGTCGCCCTTTCCAGCTCTGATCGGCATGCTCGTACACATAGCAGTGGTCGCAGGCGAGATCGCATCTGCTATGGATCTTGAGGACGAGTTGCTGCAGCTTCACTCGGTGAAGGGTAGCGCCAGGGCGCGGCGGCATGAACCGTTAACTCCGCTATCCGTCAAGGCGGTTGACGCCTCCGGCATGCAAGCGTGGGCGCAGCCGGCGGTCAGGTGCCGCCGGATGCGCCCATGGTGGGGTCGGAGGCCCCTAAAGTGCCGAGTCGAAGGTGATCGGCTTGACCGGACGCCTGTCGAGGATGCCGGTCATGCGTCCCGTGGACGGGGTGACAGCCGACAGGGGAGTGTGCTGCCTGCCCAGGGACTCAGGAGCGGCTGAGTTGTGCGGCATCGGCGTCACCGGAGGTGTCATGTTAGGGACTTTCGACTCTGAGACGGGGGTGTTTTTAGCCTTCTTAGGCGGACCCTACAGGAGATCAACAATATTGGCCTGAGGGATCGGCCGAATCCGCCGGAATTCTGCGGTGTGCGGCGCAGGTCAATGCGGGAAGCGGGAAGTCGGCGCGCTGCTCTGCCCGAGTGAATACGGAACGTCAGTTCGACAGGTGCAAGGCGCTCACAACGGTGACTGCCAGGTGAGCGTCGTGCCGGTGTCACCGCCGTCCACGGGGGCGTCGTCCCGGACGGTGAGACGGACGCCGGGCCGGCCGTCCGGCAGGGTCACCGTGGCGTCGACGGAGACCTCGATCCGGGACACCCCGGCACGGCGCGAGGCGGCGGCCAGCGCACGGCGCAGGGCGGCGACGAGTTGCGCGCCGACGGACTCCGGGACCCGGTTCTCCACGGCGCCGGTGAACCGGGTGGACGGCTGAAAACCGAGCAGGGCACCCGCGCCCGCGGTCTCGCGCAGCACCTTGCCGCGGAAGGTGGTCGGAGCGTCGGCGGGCGGCTGCTGCAACGCGAAGATGGCCGTCCGGACCTCTTGCACGGTGGACCGGAGTTCGTCCACCGCCTGGCCGAGCGCGGCGCGCACGTCCTCCTCACCGGAGTCCTTGTCACCGGTCCGCTCGTCACCGGAGCGCTCGCCGTCGGAGTCCCGGCCGCGCCCGTCCCCCGTACCGGCGCCGTCACCGGTCCCCTCCGTCCGGCTCCTGCGCAGCGTGGACTCCAGCATCATGCCGGTCGCGAACAGGCGCTGTACGACCAGGTCGTGCAGGTCGCGGGCGATGCGGTCCCGGTCCTCGTACACCGCGAGGCGCTCACGGTCGTGCCGGGCGTCGGCGAGGACCAGGGCGAGCGCGGCCTGTGAGGCGAACTGGGTGGCCAGCCGGAGCTCGACCGGTGTGTACGGGCGGTCGCCGCGTCCGCGCGGAAGGGCCAGCGTGCCGATGAGGCGGCCCTCGGTCTGCAGGGGCAGCATCATGCTCGGCCCGAACCGGGACCGTACGGGCGTCGTCATCCGCGGATCGGTCGCCGAGTCGTCGATGAAGACCGGCTCCCCGCCGAGGAGTTGATCGAGCACGGGGCTGCCGGGTGCGATGGTGGTGCCCACGATGCCCTCGGGGTCCTCGTGGGTGGAGGCGGCCACGATCTCCATGCCGCCCTCCTCCGTGGGCAGGAGGACGACGCCCGCCGCGGCACCCGCGAGAATCCTGGCGCGTTCGGCGACCGTCAGCAGCGCGTCGTCGGCGGTCCCACCGCTGAGCAGGGCTGTGGTGACGGCGGCGGCGCCCTCGATCCAGCGCTCCCGCTGCCGGGCCGTCTCGTACAGACGGGCGTTGGCGATCGCGATACCGGCCTGGGTGGCGAGCAGACGCACCAGCTGTTCGTCCTCACCGGTGAAGGTGCCCGAGGACTTGTTCGCGAGGTAGAGGTTCCCGAACACCTCGTCGTCGACCCGGATAGGGACGTCGAGGCAGGTGTCCGGCGCGGGGGACCGGGGGGACTCGGGGCCGGGGGAGGACCCGGTCCCGGCATCGAGCGGGCCGGCCGAGGAACCGGTGCCGGGACCGAACGCCGGCTCCGTCGGGTGAGGATCACGGGGCCGGTGCTCGGGTCCGGTCTCCGCCGGGCGCGGTTCCGCCGTACGGATCCGAACCAGCCCGTCCCGGCCCGGGTCCGCCATCCCCAGCGCCGCGTACCGGGCCCCCGTCAGCTCGGCCGCCGCGTCCACGATCCGCTGGAGCGTGGCCCGCAGCTCTAGTTCGGTGCCGACGCTGAGGACCGCTTCGAGGAGAAGCGGGAATCCCGGCACGGGGTCGGTCACGCGAGGCTCCCGGACGCCGGGGCGTCAGCGCGCCAGCGGGTCCAGGATCAGCGGCGCGATCTTGCCCTCCAGCATGTAGCCGAGGCCCTGGACGGCACAGACGTCGGGCCGCTCGGCGATGTGGACGGGCATACCGGTCGCCTGCCGCAGCATCTGGTCGAGCCCGGGGAGCAGCGCGCTGCCGCCGACCATCATGATCCCGCGGTCGGCGAGGTCGGCCACCAGATCGGGCGGGCAGGAGCGCAGCACCTTGCCGATGCCGTCGAGCACGGCCGTCAGCGGCGTCTCGATCGCCATGCGTACGGCGGCGGTGTCGACCTGCACGGACCGGGCCAGGCCGGTAGCCACGTCCCGCCCGTGGATCTCGGTCAGGGCCGGGCCGTGCGGGGTGAGCCCGTTCCCGGAGAGGGCGAGCTGCAGCGGCCGTACGGCCTGACTCGGCAGCATCAGCTCGTGCTGGTGGCGCAGGTGCTGCACGATCGCGTGGTCGACGGCCTCGCCGCCGACCGGGATGCGCTCGGCGGTGACGATCGAGCCCAGCGACAGCACGGCGAGCTGGGTCGCGGCGGCCCCGCACACCATGATCATGGTTGCCTCGGGCCGCTCGACGGGCAGTCCGCAGCCGACCGCGGCGGCGATCAGTGTGTCGACGAGTTCGACCCGGCGCGCGCCCAGCCCGACCAGGGTCTCGATCGCGGCGCGCTGCGCCAGCGGGTCCGCGTCGTGCGGAGTGCAGGCCGCGGCCCGCAGCCGGGGCTTGCGGCGCAGGGTGCGGCGGACCTTGTCACCGAGCAGATGACGCAGCATCCGCTGCGCCATGTCGATGTCGACGACCGTGCCGCCGGACACCGGACGCACCACCCGGATGTAGTCGGGCGTACGGCCCGTCATCTTCTCCGCGAACTCCCCGACCGCGATCAGCGCGCCCGTCCTCGTGTTGATCGCGGCGACACTCGGCTGGTCGACGACCAGGCCCGCGCCCCTCACATACACCCGGGTCCTCGCGGCGCCCAGGTCGACGGCGAAGTGACAGCGGCGCAGCTGCTCCAGACTGGCGGTCATGGCAGGTCCTCCCGAGAGCGCAGACCATGGGCTCCGCCGGGCGGCGGTCCTCTCTGGCATCCTGCGCGCGTGGGGCGGCGGGCGCCCCTTTTGGAGGGCCGGGCGGGGTGCCGCCGGACGGGTGGTTCCGCGGCGCTCGGGCGCCGGCCGAGGCGCCGCCCGTGGTGCGGACCCGTCAACCGGGGGCCGACGGCGGTGACCCGGGAGGTGGCGCGCTCTCTCGCAGCCGTACCGAGCAGGCCACCGACAGCCCCGGCACCGGCCAGCGGCGCAGCCCCTCGTGCACCGCTCGCTGGGCCGCACCCGCGCGGCGCAGCGGATGACGCCGGGTGATGCGCCCCGCCTCCTTGAGGAGGTGGTCGGTCAGGTCGAAGTGCGTCACCGGCCGGCCGCGGCGCAGGAGCAGCATGCACAGCAGGGCCTGCTGCCGGGGTGCGAGCGTGCGGACGGTTCGGTCGCCCCGGGTGATCCGTGCCGGTCCCAGTACCCGGTACCGGTGGCGGGCGGCCTCGGCGGCCTCGGCGGCTTCCAGGACCCGGGCGAAGGACGGCGTGAAGAAGAGATCCATACCGCGCCGCTTGGCCTGCGGATCCGAGGAGGTCAGCGGATGGAGGACATCGGACAGCAGGACCATGAACTCGCTGGGCACCGCGTTGAGTTCACCGGACCCGGCTCCGTTGGTCGAACTCCACCAAACCGTCCATGGCGCGCCCCCGTTGTCCGTGACTCCCGAGCACCGACATTGTTCCGGACGGCACTTGGGACTGTCCCGGTTTCTGCGGCTCGTACCCGCCTGTCCTGGCGGGAAGCCGCCAGGGCGCCTTTCCGCCAGGTCCCGTCAACACCCCCGCAACACAAGCCCCCCGACACTCTTCGCAGGCCCCGGGCGCCACCCCTGCCCGGCGCGGGCACGGCCGATGAAGAGAGGGCACGAATGACCAGAGGACCAGTGAGACGTCCGGCGGCACTGCTGTCGGCCGGGCTCGTGCTCGCCCTGCTGCCCACGGGGCGGGCGGGCGCGCTCGGCACCGGGGGCACCGGGGACCCCGGCACCCCGGTGCCGGCGCGCACCACCGCCGCGGCCCGGACCGTCACCCTCGTGACCGGCGACAAGGTGACCGTCACCGACGTCGGCGGCGGCAAGAGGACGGTCTCCGTCGTGCGCCCCCGGGGAGCCACCGGAGCCGTGCGCACGCAGGTGGCCGACGGCGCCGTCACCGTCGTACCGGACGAGGCACTGCCGTATCTGCGGGCGGGCACCCTCGACCGGCGGCTGTTCGACGTCAGCGAGCTGATACGGCAGGGGCTCACCGACCAGAAGACGGACGAGCTGCCGTTGATCGTGACGTACGACCCGAAGGCACGGGCGACGACCCCCGGCGGGGCCGAGCGGACGCGCTCACTGCCCAGCATCCGGGGCGCCGCGGTCGCCGCGGACAAGGGCCGGACCTTCTGGCGGGCGGTGACCCGTCAGGAGGGGATCGGCAAGGTCTGGCTCGACGGGCGCGTCAAGGCCGACATGGCCGAGAGCAACGCGCAGATCGGCACACCGAAGGCCTGGGAGGCCGGGCTCACCGGCAAGGGCGTGACCGTCGCCGTTCTCGACACGGGCGTCGACACCGGCCACCCCGACCTGGCCGGCCGGGTCGCGCGGACCAAGAGCTTCATCGAAGGACAGGAGGTCGCCGACCGCAACGGGCACGGCACGCACGTCACCTCCACGGTGGGCGGCAGCGGCGCCGCCTCCGACGGCGCGGAGAAGGGCGTCGCGCCCGAGGCCACGCTCGCCGTCGGCAAGGTGCTCAGCGACCAGGGTTCGGGCAGCGAGTCGCAGATCATCGCCGGCATGGAGTGGGCCGCGCGCGACGTGCACGCCAAGGTGATCTCCATGAGCCTCGGCTCGACCGAGGCCAGCGACGGCACCGACCCCATGGCCGCGGCCGTCGACACCCTCTCGAAGGAGACCGGCGCCCTCTTCGTCATCGCGGCGGGCAACACCGGCGCCCCCTCGTCCATCGGCTCGCCCGGTGCCGCCGACTCCGCCCTGACCATCGGCGCCGTGGACTCCGCCGACGAGGCCGCGTACTTCACCAGCGCCGGACCGCGCTACGGCGACAACGCGCTCAAGCCCGACCTCTCCGCCCCCGGCGTCGACATCCTCGCCGCCCGCTCGCAGCTCGTGGACGGCAGCGGCTCCTACACCTCCATGAGCGGTACGTCGATGGCGACCCCGCACGTCGCGGGCGTGGCCGCGCTGCTCGCCGAGGAGCACCCCGACTGGACCGGCGCGCAGCTCAAGGACGCGCTGATGTCGACGTCGAAGCAACTCGACGCCCCTGTCTACCAGTTGGGCTCCGGACGGGTGAGCGTTCCGGACGCGATCGCGGCGAAGGTCACCGCCACGGGCAGCGCCGACCTCGGCTTCTACGGCTGGCCGTACGAGGACGACGCGCCGGTCACCCGGACGGTCACCTACACCAACTCCTCCGACGAGGCGGTGGAGTTGACGCTCGCCGCGGAGGGGGCCGGCGAGGGTGTCGCCACCCTCGCCGACACCAAACTCACGGTGCCCGCGCGCGGCAGCGCGTCCACCACGGTCACCGGTGACGGCTCGAAGGCGCCGGTGGGCAACACCTCCGGGCGGATCGTGGCCTCGGTCGACGGCAGGCCGGTCGCGCACACCGCGTTCGGCCTGGTCAAGGAGGAGGAGCGGTACACGCTCACCGTCCGCGTCAAGGACCGGGACGGCGACCCGACCGCCGCCGACCTCGCCGTGCAGCAGCTCGCGCAGGGCGTCGACCCCTACCCCGCCCACGTCGGCGACTCCGGCACCCTGGAGCTGCGGCTCAGGCCCGGCACGTACAGCCTGACGTCCTTCCTCGACGTGCGCGGCGGCCACGGCGCCGACTCGCTCGGCCTCGGCTTCCTCGCCGCACCCCAGATCACCCTCGACCAGGACCGCGAGGTCACCCTGGACGGGCGGACGCTGCGGGAGATCAGCGCGAAGGTCGACCGGCGCACCGAGACCCGGCAGCTGATCATGGAGTACGACCGGAACGCGGGCGGCTCCGACCTGTTCGGCGCGGTCCAGGTGCCCGTCAAGTACGACAGCGTCTTCGCCGCGCCGACCCGGAAGGTCACCGAGGGCAGCTTCGACTACCGGACCGTGTGGCGGCTCGGGAAGCCGCTCGTCGACGTGCGGGGCGTCGACGAGGCGCTCGCCCAGCCGGGCGGCACCCTGATCGAGGGCCGCAGCAGGCTGCCGCTGGTCGACGTCGGGGACGGACCGTTCACCGGAGTGCGCGGCAAGGCCGTCCTCGCCCGGCTCGCCGACGGTGTCGAGCCGGCCGCGCTCGCCCAGGCGGCCCAGGACGCCGGCGTCAAGGCCCTGTTCGTCACCGACGACACGGCGGGACGCCTCAACGCCTGGTTCGGCACGGACGACAACGAGAACCGGCCGCTGCAGATCGCCACCGTCGACACGGCGGACGCGGCACGGCTGCGCGCGGCCCGGACCGTCGACATGACCGGGACGCGCAACACGCCCTACGTGTACGACCTTTCGCAGGGCTTCGCGGACGCCGTCCCGAACCGGAGCCTGACCTATGAGCCCGGCCGCCGTGAACTGGCCGTGCTGGACACCAGGTTCCACGCCGTGAAGCCCGTCCCGGGCAGCGAGTTCCGCTACTCGATCGCCGACCCCTTCCCCATCGGACTCGGCTTCCAGGAACGCGTCGACTACCCGGCCGAGCGGACCGACTACGTCTCCACCGGCACCGGACAGACCTGGACGGAGTCCGTGTACGTCGGGGACGGCGCGCTGGAGGAGCGCAGCGGCCTGGTCCCCTACCGGGGCGGCACCCACGACACCCTCGACTGGTTCAAGCCCGTCTGGCACCCCTGGCTCGGCACCGGACTCGGCTGGGGTCAGCAGCGCGCGGGCAACCAGATCCAGTTCAACACGCCCGGCTGGGGCGACTCCGGACCCGACCACACCGGCTTCGGCGACGTGTGGAGCGACGACACCGGGATGACCCAGTTCACCGAGGTGTACCAGGACGGTGTGCTGGTCGACGAGGGGAAGAGCTCCGCCGGATACGTCTGGGACGCGCCCGCCGACGAGCACACGTACAAGGTCGTCACGGACACGACGCTGGACCCGGAACGCTGGAAGCTCTCCACGCGGGGACACACCGAGTGGACCGTCCGCTCGGCGGCCACCCCGGAGGACCACTACACCTTCCTCCCGCTCCTCAACCTCGGCTACGACATCGACACCGACCTCACGGGCGACGTGCGCGGCGGCAAGGTCCCGGTGAGCCTCTACGCCGAGTACGTGGCGGGCGCGCCGGACACCGGAACCATCGGCGGCGGAAGGCTGGAGGTGTCCTACGACGACGGGAAGACCTGGAAGGCCGTCCCGCTCACCGGCGGCAATGCGCGCTGGAAGGGCACGCTGAGTGTGCCGCACGGCGCCGAGTTCGTGTCGCTGCGGGCCTCGGCCCGGGACGACCAGGGCGGCACCGTCAGCCAGGAGACCGTCCGGGCGGTGGGGGTGCGGTAACCGGCCGTCGGGAAGACGGTCCCTGGAGCGGGCGGCCGTCGGTTCCCCTTGGGAGGGGGGAGCCGGCGGCCGCCGTCCGTTCATCCGCCGGGTCGCTCCGTGATGCCCCGGATCACGCCCAGCTCCACCAGGTCCTGCGGCCGGAGCCTGAGCTGGTCGGCGGTCGCCCGGACCTCGTCGGGAGGCCGCTTGAGGATCGCGGCCGCCGACTCCGGAGCGATGACGGAGAAATAACTGTCCGGCGTGGCCCAGGTGTTGCCGGGCGCGGCCAGGGCCAGCGCGCCGCCCGAGCCGCCCTCGCCGATCACCAGCGTGGTGACCGGCGTACGGGCGGTGGCGACCGCCGCGAACAGATCCGCGATCGCGGCACCGGCCCCCAACCGCTCGGCGTCCGCGTCGTTCGCGGCACCCGGGGTGTCCACCAGCGTCAGGACCGGGATGCCGAGCCGGCCGGCCAGCCGGACCAGCCGGGCGGCGGTGCGGTATCCGGCGGGACGGGTCGGGGTCCCGCGCTGGGCGGCGAAGGCGATGGTCCGCCCGTCGTGCGCGCGGCCGAAGCCGCACAGCACGCCGTCGTCGGTGCCGCCCGAGCGGTCCCCGCCGATCGCCACCCGACGGGTGAAGTAGGCGTCCAAGTAGGCGTCCGCGCGCGGGCGTTCAGGTGCACGCGCGCGCTGCACCGCGTCCCAGCCGGTCGCGGGCGGGTCGGTCGCGCCCAGCGCGGGCGGGACCGGCGCGGCCCCGGCGGAGGGCTGGGTGAGCAGATCCAGCCACAGAGCGAGCGTCTCGCGCAGCCCGTCCCTCGGTACGAGGGCGTCGACCGAACCCGCCGCCACCTGTGCCTCGGCCGTGTACGCGGCAGGGTCCGCGTCGGGCGGACGGACCCGGGAGCCGGCGAAGGCGACCTGTGCGCCGGGCAGCGCCAGGGTCACATCGGCGCCCGCGCCGAGGGTGGCCCAGCCGCCGCCCGTCGTCGGATCCCGCAGGACGGCGATCTGGGCGAGCCCCGCCTCCCGGGTGAGCGCCGACTGCCGGGCCACCCGCTGGAGCTGGGTCAGGGCGAGCATGCCCTCCTGCATCCGGCTGCCGCCGGTGGCGACGAGCGAGACGACGGGCAGCCGGTGCGTCCGGGCGTGCTCGTACGCCACCTCCAGGCGGTCGCCGGTGCGCTCGCCGAGGGAACCGCCGAGGAAACCGAACTCGAAGGCGACGAGGACGGCGGTGACCGGGCCGAGCGGAGGCCTTCCGTCGATCGTCGTGCCGAAGCTCGCCGTGCCGAAGGTCGCGGTGCCGCAGACGACCGACTCCTCCTCGCCGGTGCGGGCGGCGGCGCACGCCCGCGCGTCGTCGTACCCCTGCCAGGAAAGCGGACCGTCGGGCCCGAACTCTCCCTTCGGATACGGGAGTTCGGCGAAACTGTCGGTGATCAGGGCGATGGCCTCACGGGCCGAGATCCGATCAGTCACGCGGCAGCGCCCGCTTCAGGATCTTGCCCATGTCGTTGCGGGGCAGCTCGTCCAGGAAGCGCACGGCGCGTGGCCGTTTGTGCGGGGCGAGGCGACGGGCCACGTGGTCGGCCAACGCGTCCACGGGCGGCGGAGCCTGAGGGTCGACGGGGACGATCCAGGCGACGACGCGCTCACCGAGGTCGGCGTCGGGCTCCCCGGCGACGGCGGCCTCGCGCACCCCGGGGTGTTCGAGGAGCGCGTTCTCGATCTCGCCGGCGCCGATCTTGTAGCCGCCGCTCTTGATCAGGTCGGTGGCCTTGCGGCCGACGATCCGGACCGAGCCGTCGGGGTCGAGGACCGCCATGTCACCCGTGCGGAACCAGCCGTCCCCGGTGTACGCGGCGGCGGTGGCGTCGGGCCGGTTCAGATACTCGGTGAACAGGTTCGGCCCGCGCACCTGGATCTCGCCGACGCTCTCCCCGTCGTACGCGCCGGTCGGGGTGCCGTCGGCCTCGTACCCGGCGATCGTCGTCCCGTCCTCCTCGACGAGCCGCAGACCGACGCCGGGCAGCGGCACGCCGACGGTGCCGGGCCGGGCCTCCCCGTCCGCCCGGACGCTCGTGTTCATCAGGGTCTCCGTCATGCCGTACCGCTCGACGACCCTGCGCCCGGTCGCGGCCGTGATCCGCTCGTGGTCGTGCACGGGCAGCGCGGCCGAGCCCGACACGAGCAGCCGTGCCCGGCCCAGCGCCTTGGCCAGCCCGGGGTCCTCGGCGAGCGCCTCGGCGAGCCGGTGGTACATCGTCGGCACGCCGAACAGCATCGTCGCCCCGTCGTTCAGCTCCCGCGCCACGCCCTCCGCGCTGAACCGCCCCAGATGCCGGACGGACCCGCCGCGCCGCAGCGGGCCGAGGATGCCGAGGATCAGCCCGTGCACATGGAACAGGGGCAGGCCGTGCACCAGCACGTCGTCGCCGGTCCACTGCCAGGCGTCGGCCAGCGCGTCCAGGGTCGAGGCGATCGCCCGGCGCGGGATGACCGCGCCCTTGGGCGGGCCTGTGGTGCCGGAGGTGTAGACGACGAGGGCGGGGGCGCCGGGGTCGGTGACCCCGCCCGCGGACCCGGGGGATTCGGCGGACCCGGAGGACGCGGCGGCTCCCGAGGACGTGACGGCCCCCGCGGCCCCGGCGCCCTCGGCGGGGACCGGTCCGCCGGTCACGGCGCCCGCCTTCGTGCCGGACACCTCGACATCGAGGCGGTCCAACGCCCCCACCGGGGAAGGCAGCACGTCACCCGGAGCGGCGAGCACCAGGGACGGCGCGCTGTCGCCGAGAATGTGGCCGAGTTCCGCCTCCCCCGACTTCGGGTTCAGCGGCACGGCGGGCACCCCGGCGAGCAGCGCGGCGACGACACCGACGGCCGTCTCCAGGGTCGGTGTCGCCCATACGGCGACCCTCCCGGCACCGTCGAGCCGTGCGGCCAGCGCTCCCGCCGAGGCGGCCAGCTCCGCGTACGTCAGGGACCGATCACCGAAGCGCAGGGCGGACCGGTCCGCGACCGAACCGCCCACCAGGGCCGGGAAGAGGGAGAACACGGGGACTCCTTGCCGAGAGGACTTCACCGGGACAGGCCCTTCCTACACGATGAGGCTTCCGAGGAGGGGGGTCGGCCGCCCGTCCGCGCCGAGGACGTGGAGGGGGAGCGCAGACGTCGTAAGGATCGTTCCGAAAGCGGGAGCGATCGATCGGAACCGTGGCGTGGACGGACCCGGCCACGTAATGTCGGCGACGCGCGACAACTTGATGAGTCAACTGCCGGGAGCCCTTTGGTGAGTGAGTCCCCGCCGCCCCTTCGTGAGACCCTCGAACGCCTCGACGCGCGGATCGCCGAGCAGGGTCCGGACCGGGGCGACGTCCTCGACCCCCGCGGCCTGTCCTGTCGGGCGGTCCTGCCGGAGGAACCGCTCCGGGTACCGCGCGCGGGCGACGGGACAGCGTGCGACGACCGGGTCGGCGGCGATGTCCGGGGGCGCGTGCGGGCGCCGTACGAGAGGTCCCTCGCGAGGAGCGGCAGGCGGCCCGCCGAGGTGCGCCGGGAGGCCGCCCCGCGCGGCACGCGGCTCACCCCGGGCGAGCGGGAGATTCTCGTCGGCCCGCGTGCGGGCCTGCCGGACGGCGAGGAGGCGGAGCGATGACGACGTGGCCGGCCGGCGCCGTCGAAAGGCTCCTGGCGTCGCTGCGCCCGCGCGGCACCCGCTCCGAGATGCGTGCCCTCGCGGTGGAGCTCGGCCGGCTGCTCCGGCGAAGGATCGATACGCCTGTCGACGTGCGGGAGTTGGCGCAGGCCCTCTGTGACGAGATGAGCCGGCGTCGGGGCGGCCGTCCCGTCCAGCTCCGCTTCGAGCGCTTCCCCGACGAGATCGAAGTCACCGGCCTGTGGATGGAGTTCCAGGACTTCGACCTCGTCATCGTCGAGGAGCGCGCCGAGACGGTGCAGCAACTCGTCATCCTCGGGCACGAGTTGTGGCACATGAGGGAAGGGCACCGCGACCACCACGTGGACGGCGCGGCGGCCGTCGCGCGCGCCGCCCTCTCGGACCGTTCCGATCTGCGCGATTCCGGAGCGCGAGCGGCCTTCCGGCAGGAGGTGGCCCTCACCGTCGCCGCCCGCAACGGTTCACGTCAGGCGGACGAGGCACAGGCCGAGGCTTTCGGCCTGCACCTGGCGAGCGTCTTCCGCTCCTGGCTGGCGGGCCCCGGCGGCACCACCCCCGTCGACCCGGTCAGCCGCGCCATCGAGACCTCCCTCGGCTACCGCGGTCCCCAGGACTGACCGGCGGGCGACCGTCTCGGCCTCGACCCGCGCCCGGTCCGCGCGGATCTCCCGCGCGGCAGCGCCCGGCTCCGGAGCGCACACCCGGCACCGATCCGGGCGAGCGGCATGCCGAGCCCCTCGTTCCGTCACCGATGCCGGACCCTGCCCTCCGGCGAACGTCGATGGTGGCTTCGCCCGCAGTCAGGGGTGGTTGTTAGCCTGCGGCGGGATTGTCCCGGATGGCGTGCCGGTGAGGTGCGTCCGTGGTCGTACGCGGGTGTCGTACGAGGAAGGAGGCCGTCATGGCCCGTATAGCGCTCGTCACGTACGACCCGGGCGAGGAGCCCGGCGCGGACCGGGATCTGCCGGTGCTGAGGGGAGCCCTGGAGGACGCCGGGGCGGTGGCGGACATCGTGCACTGGGACGATCCCGGGGTCGACTGGGCGGGGTTCGACCTGGCGCTGATCCGGTCGACATGGGACTACAGCTGGCGGGTGGCGGAGTTCGTGGCGTGGGCCGAGCGGTGCGGGGCGCTCACGCGGCTCCTGAATCCGGCGCCGGTCGTGCGGTGGAACACGGACAAGCGCTACATCGGGGACCTGGCGGACGCGGGGGTGCCGGTCGTCCCGACCCGGTATCTCGCGCCGGGGGACCCCGTCGAGCTGCCCGGCGATCACGAGTTCGTCGTGAAGCCCACCGCGGGGGCGGGGGCGCGTTACGCGGCCCGGTACACGCCGAAGGAGCGGGAGACGGCCCTCGGGCAGCTCGCGCGGATGCACGCCGAGGGCCTGACCGCGATGGTCCAGCCGTACGTCACGAACATCGACGCGGCGGGC
The DNA here is from genome assembly GCF_042737005.1 of Streptomyces sp. NPDC060027. Taxonomy (NCBI): domain Bacteria; kingdom Bacillati; phylum Actinomycetota; class Actinomycetes; order Kitasatosporales; family Streptomycetaceae; genus Streptomyces; species Streptomyces sp. NPDC060027. The sequence goes on along the minus strand of NZ_JBHWVI010000015.1, from coordinate 21,936 downwards.
GAGCGGGCGCTCCAGTTCTTCGGCGGGCGGCTGCTGCACGCCAGCCGCAAGGGGGCCGTACTGGAGCCCGGCACTCCCTTCGACGGGGACAAGACACCCCACCCGCGCCTGGAGGTCTGGAAGCCGACCGCGGCCGAACAGGCCGTTGCCGAGCAGGCGTTGGCGGCCGTGCCGGGCGGTGCGGACAGCGTGCTCTACGCCCGTGTCGACCTGGTGGACGGCGACGACGGCGAGCCCCGGGTGATGGAGCTGGAGCTCGTCGAGCCGAACCTCTTCCTGTGGCTGCACCCGGAGTCGCTGCCCGTCGTCGTGGACGGGATCATCGAGGCCGCCGCTCGCTGAGGGCTCTTCGGCGGGCTTCCGGGAGGACCCTCAGGCGGACCCCTCGGGGGACGGCGGGACGGGCCCCTTGACGCCCACGCGTTGCAGCAGGCCCCAGGTGAACTCCGCCGCGCACGCGTGCGGGACCCCCGACGCGTCGGGGGCCGTGAACGCCAGCCCCCAGCGGGTCGGGGCCGTGCCCTCCAGGGGCCGGGCGGGGGCGAAGGCGCGGGCCGCCTCGTCGACCGTGCAGGACCAGGGGGCCAGGTCCTCCAGGGTCTCCAGCACGGGGGCGGGGGCGCCCGGGGCCCGTACCAGCCATTCGTTCCAGGCGACGCCGTTCGGGGCGAGAAGGACCTCGAACCGCAGACCGGGCCACAGGGGTACCGGCCAGCGCAGGGCCTCGCAGTTCAGATCGCCGATCCGGCGCTCCTGTGCGGACTCGGGGGCACCGAGGACCGAGCGGTAGCGGGCGGCGGCGGACCGGGAGCGCGGGGCGTGCAGCATCGCCTGCCAGCGGCGGTTCGCCTCGCGCATGTCGGCGATGGACACGCCCAGTTCGTGACGGGCCTCCTCGACCAGGTCAGGGTTGTGGTCGGCCATGCGGCGCAGCAGGACCAGCTGGAAGTCCATCGGGCTGAAGGGGGTGGGTGGGCGTTTGGCCGGCATGCGGTCCATCGTCGCGCACCCGGCCCTCGCCCGGACGGCGGCCGTCCGGCAGGAACAGCACCGAGTTGACGTAGCGGGGACCGCGCGGCGGCAGCACCCGGCGCAGCAGGCCCTGCGTGACGACGTACGACATCCGCGCCTGGTGCTCCTCCAGCGGGAAGGAGGCGAGCGGCACCCAGCTGGAGCCGGGCAGCACCCACCCCGTGTACCCCTGTCGGGCGAGGTGCTCGACGACCGGGGCGACCGGCTGGATACGGGACTCCAGCTCGATGAAGAGGGCGGGGCGGTCGCGGGCCAGCAGGTCCCGGGCGCCGCGCAGCACCGCCGGCTCGTTGCCGTCCACGTCGATCTTGATGAAGCCGACGTCGCGCAGGCCCAGACTGTCCAGGGTGAGACAGGGCACCTCCAGCGCGTGGGCGTGGATGTCCCGGCGGACGAGCGAGGACACACCCCGGTCGCCCGCGTCGTCCGCGGGCAGCCACAGCCGGGCGGTGCCCCGGTGGTCGGAGGCGGCGGCCGTGATCACGCGCACATGGTCCGGAGTGGCCGACGACAGCAGCCGGGCGAGATGCGGCACCGGCTCCACGGTCACCACCCGGCGGGCCCGCGGGGCCAGGCGGCGCGTCCAGGGGCCGTACCAGCCGCCCACGTCCACCGCCGTGCCGCAATCGGGCGGGCACAGGTCGCCGAGCCGGGCCAGCTCGGGTTCGAAGCGCGGATAGACGAGCCGGGCCGCCGCCGCGACCAGGCGGGTGGGGACGAAGGGGGCGAGGCGGGCGGCGAAGGTCCGGGACGCGCGGCCGTCCACTGGTCCGGTCATGGCGCCATCCGTTTGAGGAGTTCCTCGTGTTCGTCCTCCGTCACCTGTTCCCCGGAGGACGGCAGCAGCTGCGGGATGCCGTCCACGACGGGGTAACGGCGGCGCAGACGCGGGTTGTAGAGCGCTTCCTCCGAGGACCGGGCCTCGTCCGGGACAAGCAGATGCAGCGGACCCTTGTCGAGCGGGCAGGCCAGGATCCTCAGCAGTGGGTCATCGGGATTCATGGGGGTGTCAACTCCTTGGCGCCGGCGGGGGATTGAGGTGCCTCGTCATGCTTGGGCATGGCGAGCAGCACGGCCACCGCGAGAACGGTGCCGGCCAGCCGCAGCGCGAGCCGGACCGGCTCGTGCGGCAGCGCCTCGCCGAACGTGAGCGTGCCGAGCACCGCCGTGAACAGACAGGTCACGGTCGTGCAGACCGGCACGATCAGCGAGGCCCGGCAGCGCTGGAGCGCCGCCTGCGACATGACCAGGCCGAACGCGCCGGTGAAGAGCAGGAGATAGGGGTACGGGGAGCGCAGCAGGCCGACGACCGCGCCGCCCGGGTCATGGGTCGTCAGACGGCTCGACACCCCCTTGATGGCGAGCGAGCTCACCCCGTACAGCAGGCCGACCGCCACGCCGTACTCGACGCCGGTGGTCGGCATGCGGTGCCGGTGCCGGGAGCGCCGCTCGGCGGCCCCGTACAGCCATACGCCCAGCGAGAGCGAGGGCAGGCAGACCGTGAGGACCAGCGGTGCCGGGGCGCCCCGGCCGACCGTGTCGGAGTTCTCGCGCAGGGACAGTACGACCATCAGCAGGGCGAGGAGGATCGCGCCCAGCGCGTACCGTTCGCGGCCCGTCGTCTCCTCGCCGAGCAGCCGGGAGGAGAGCAGCACAAGGAGGACGAGCCCGGACACGAAGATCGCCTGGGCGGCGGCGATCGGCAGGGTGCGGTACACGGCCAGCTGCGCGGCGAACCCGGAGGCCAGCGCGAGAGAGCCGCCGATCCACAGCGGGCTGCCGAGGACCAGGCGCAGCAGCCGGGCGGGACGGCGGATGTCGACCTCGGGCAGGGCCGCCAACGCGCGTTTCTCCAGGACGAATCCGGTGCTGTACAGGACGTTCGCCAGCAGAGCCGCGGCCACTCCCCACCACATGGGCTACGTCCTTCGCGCGTGCAGGAGCAGGATGGAGGACAGGGACGGCGCGGCACAGGCCAGCCGGTCCAGCGCGCGCAGCGGACGCGGTACGCCGTGGAAGGGCGCGCCCGCGAGCCGGACGACCTCGAAGCCGGAGGCGGTCACGAACTCCCGCAGTGCGCGGGCCGTGTAGAGCCGCAGATGGCCGACGACCTCCCGGCCCGGACGGCCGTGGACGGCGCGCAGGCTCACCTCGGAGAAGACGGGCTGGACCCCGGCGAGCAGCAGGCCGCGGTTGTACCAGGCGGCGAGGTTCGGGGTGGACAGCATCAAGTGGCCGCCGGGGCGCAGGACCCGGCGGATCTCGTCGAGGGCGCCGTCCGGGTCCACCAGGTGCTCGACCACCTCGCTGAAGAGCACCGCGTCCGCCGCCCCCTTCGCGAACGGCAGCCCACCGTCGGCGAGTTCGCCGCGAATCGTGTACGGGACGCGGGTGCGGGCCCGGCGGAGGGCGTCCTGCGACCAGTCGACGCCGACCACGCGGTGCCCGGCCAGGAAGGGCGCGGCGGTCGCGGCGGCGGTGCCGTCGCCGCAGCCGATGTCGAGCACGGTCCTGGCGCCCGCCGTGGCCGGGCCGAGCGCCGCGGCCAGCATCCGCGCCTGGCGCAGGCTGCGCGGGGTGCCGGAGGCGACGGGCACGGCCGGGTCCTCGTAGAAGTCCCGAAGTCCCCCACGGGTGCCCGGCGCCGGGGCGGACGGGATGGCCGGGGCGGTCGGGTCGGGCGGGGTGGATGAAGTGGACGGGTCGGACGGGGTGGTTCTCGTCGACTGTGCGCCGGTCGTCATCCGCCGGTCGCCTCCCTCTCCTGTGTCGCGTGCAGGTAGTGCTCGAAGAGGTCGCGGAGATGGGCTCCGTCGCCGTGCCCGAGCAGGCTGCGCGACCAGCGCAGCGCGAGGTGCAGACGGCCCGCGGTGGACGCGGTCGTGACGGTCAGCCCGCGGGGCGTGCGGGCCGGGGCCGAGAACCAGACCGCGCGGGCGCGGCCCGCCTCCTCGCCGAAGTCGAGCGCGTAGGGGATGCGGCCGATGTTGCTGAGCAGCACGGTCGACGTCCAGGGCCCGGCCGCCCTGCGCAGGCTCCGGGTGGCCGCGGCGCGCCAGGCCACCGGCACCACGGGAGCCGTCAACAGGGCTGCGCCGTGCCCTAGTTGGGGTCGGTCGGCCGATTTCAGGGCGCGTGTGCGGGTGGCCGTACGGCGCAGCAGCTCGCCCATCCGGGACGCGTCCACCTCCTCGGGGGCGAACGTCACCTCGACCAGCCGCGTTCCGTTGCCGATCGGCATGTCCGCGCCGCGCGGCCGGTCGTCGACCGGCATGGTGATGCGCAGCGGCCGGGGGCGCGCGCCGTGTTCCCTGTTCCAGTGGGCGACCATCAGCGCGGTGGCGGCCATGAGCTGGTCGTTCACCGTGTACGGGGAGCCCTTGGGCCGGCGGGGCACACCGAGTTCGGTGACGATCAGGCCGTTGCCGGGTGAGGCCTCGGGGCTGCCGGGGGCGACCCGGGCGGGCGGGGTCCAGGTGGAGGGGGCCTTCCCGGGCGCCGGCTCCGGGGTGTCCGGGGTGCGCACGGGCGGGGCGGAGGGCGTGTTGTCCCTGCCCTCGTACAGCTCCGCGGCGGTGGCGAGGACACGGAGACAGGCGGGGCCGTCCAGGGCGGTGTGGTTGATGGTGAGGAAGAGGACGGTGCCCTTGCGGGCGGGTGCGCGGTGGCCGTCGGCTGTCTCGCGGTGACCGTCCGGGGTGCGCTCGGGGCCGGATCCGCCCACCGCGTCCGTCGCCTCGCTCCCCACCGCCGGACCCGCCCCCTGCACCACCTCCAGGCGGATCGGCGGGGACGCCGACAGGGGCGGGGCCTCCTGAAGAGCCCTGGTCCGCGCGGTGCGGAGGGCGTCCCGGCTCGGGGGCGGGAAGGACACCACCCGCACGTCCGGCTCGGGAGTCAGCTCCCACTCGTAGCGGCGGCGGTACCAGGGCCCGGCGGCTTCGCGCATCAGGACGCGCGGATGGCGGCGGAGGGCCTCGGTGAACGCGGCCGTCAGGCGGGCCGGGTCGAGCCGGCCCGGCAGGTGGACCTCGATGTGGACGGTCTCGGGTTCCTCCTCCTGGAGGCAGTGCCGGGCGACCTCGTCCACCACCGGGAACGGAACGCGTACGGCGGGTCCCCCGGGGCCGCCCGTGCCGTCCCGTGCCGGATGCTCCACCGCGGTCATGGCGACGTGTCCTTCCCCGAATCGTCCCGGGGCTCCTCGGGCGGTGTCGCCCGGAACCTCGGCTTGCGGAAAGCGATCCGCGCGGTCGGCGGATCGGGCTCGGTCCGGGCCGATCCGGGCCCACGGGCAGAGATCGTGGGCCCGGAGGTGACCCCGGTCCCGGTCCCGGTCCCGGCATCCCGGGGCCCGTCCCCGGCCGCACCGGCCCCCCGCTCAGGGGCACCCGCCCCGCCCGCCTGCTCCCCGGCGCGGGCCTCACCCGCTGCCTGCCGCATCCCGGGTTCCGGCGCACCTGTCCCGGTCCCGGCCGGAGAGGACTCGTGCTCCGCCGCCTGGGCCTCCCGTTCCGGCGGAGCGGCACCCCGTCGTGCCCTGAACCCGGCCGGCAGGGTTCCCGGGCCGCGTGTCTCGCCACGTACCCGGTGCGGCAGCGGTGCCGTGGGCGCCGACGACGGACCCGGCGGCACCGACGACCCCGCGACGGCCGCCGTCGCGGAACCGCCGGGTTCCCGCACACACACCAGGCCCGCGAACAGCCCGATCAGCGCGAGGAGTTGAGCGACGTACCCGAACGCGCCCGCTCCCGCCGAGACCGGCGATCCCGCACCCGTCGCCGCGGCGATCCCCGCCCCGGCGAGCGCGAGGAACGCGATCGGCACGAGCAGCGTGTGCCGGCGCCGGGCGAGCAGGGCCAGGACCGGAACCAGCAGGGCGAGGAAGCCCGCCACGACGACACCGACCAGGGTGAGGGCGACCAGGCCCGGCCACAGGCCGGGCGGCGGCGGAACCGGCTGGGGCTCGTCGGGGTTGGGCGAGCGGCGGCGCCACACGACGAGGCCCACGAGCACGGCGACGGCGACCCCGCCGCCGATCAGCCCGGCCTCGTACGTCGTCGAGGGCTCGTACGACAGCTTGACCGTGCCGCCCGCGCCGGACGGGATCCGCCAGCCCTGCTGCCAGCCGTCGAGCCGCACCGGCGTCAGCGTTCTGCCGCCCAGGGTGGCCTTCCAGCCGTCGTTGAAGTTCTCGTACGTCGTCAGGTACGAGGCCGCGCCCGCGCCGACCGTCACCTCGCGGCGGTCGCCCAGCCAGTCCCGTATCTTCAGGGCCCGACCGGAACCGGTGGCCTCGGCCGGTGTGCCGCGGGTCAGCGTCACGTCCGTGACGGCCAGCGGCCCGCCGTCGCCCGCCTCGATCCGGTGCGACCCCTCGGAGAGGGACACGTCGGTTCCCGAACGCCCTTTCTGGCAGAGCGTCACCTCGACGGCCCGGCGTTCCACCAGATCCCGCACCGTTCCCTTCGCGCTCGTCTCGTACAGCTTCCCGTCGACGGCGACGACCGGGCCCTTCCCACAGGGGAGCGAGAAGGGGCGGGTGCCGGGCGGCTGCGGGGTGCGGTACCGGTCGAGGGCGGGGATGTACGCCTCCGTGATGCCGACCGGCAGTTGCAGGTCCGCTCCGGCCACCGGGTTGTGGACGGTCAGCGGCGCGGTCCCGGTGACGGTGATGTCGAGGTGGTCGGTGGTGATCGGGTCGAAGCGGGCCCAGCCGTTCTCGTCGACCCCGGCGATCGCCGCGCCGTCCGGGGAACTGATGTCGATCTTCGTCGGGCGGGTCGACAGACCCCCCGCCGGGGCCAGCACGATGGACGAGACGGGCTGCTTGTCGGGCCAGCTCAGATGGATCGTCGGGTTGCCGCCCGCGATCCACGCCGTCGTCAGGTCGCCGTCGGTGAGGTTGCGCGCGGACAGGCCCGCGCCCAGCCTCGCCGTCGAGGCCGCGGTCGCCGTGATCCGGCTCCGCTGCTCGGGCGCGACCTCGTACAGCAGCTTGTCGAGTTCCTCGCCCGGCACGGGGACGGCGTCCGCCCGCATCGTGTACGTCCCCGAGATCGAGGTGGAGAAGAGCCGGTGCAGGCCCGCCTCGGCGCCTGTCGGGGAGAGACCGGTCGGGTCGGTGGAACGGTGCAGGGAGACGATCTCGGAGGAGGCGTCCGAACCCGACGCGTCCGTGGGGAGCCTCAGCAGACGGGTCACCCGCACGTCGGGCAGCTCGATCTCGGAGAAGCCCGCGCCGGTGAGCCCGGCGTGCCGCGCGGTGGAGCCGATGATCGTGAGCTTCAGCCAACTCGTCGATCCGTAGGGGGCCTTGACGGACTGCTTCATGCCGTTCGGCCGGAGGTAGCTGGTCGCCGAGCCCTTCTCCGTCTCGACCCGGACCCGGGTCGCGGCCGAGCGCATACCGTCCTGCGGCAGCGGGATCACGTCGAAGGCCGTGGGCATGTCCACGGAACCGTCGAAGCGGATCCGCAGCCACTGGCCGTCCGCCGAGCCCGCCGCGCCCTCGACCCACGCCGTGTCGGGGTTCCCGTCGAAGGCGTTCACCGGGTCGTACTGCGGGAGATGGAACAGCCAGTTGCCGCTGGACGACGCCGTGACGGAGCGGGCGCCGCGCAGCTCCGCGACGGTCTGGTGCCGGACGCCCTCGGCCGGAAGGATCTGGCGCGGCTTCCTGCCGGGGTCCTGCACGCTGTCGCTGTCGTTGCGCTGGTCGCGCGTGTATGTGTACGAGGTGTTGGCGTCGACCAGGCCGAAGCGGGTGTCGGCGCGGCGCAGCCCGTCGCCCACCACCTGGACCGGCGGGGTTCCGAGACCGGGATGGTTGTCACCGGTCAGCACGGCGGCGCGGCCGCGTACCGAGGGGTCGGAGGCCAGCGGCAGCAGCGATTCGGGGCCGCCGGAGACCACGGCGGTGTCGGCGATCGCCTTCAGCCCGGCCTGCCCGGGCCGGGCCACCGCCTGATCGGCCGGCTCGTAGATCTCCACGGCGCGTTGGCGCGGATAGAGCCCCTCGACCTGCATCGGGGTGCCGTGCGCGATCCGGCCGCCGGTCATGACCGGCCCGAATCCGTCGACCCGCCGGTAGCCGGACTGCTCCAGGGTCCGACGCACGGTCGCGGTCGGGACATGGCCGATCTGGTCGGGATCGAGGTCGTTGCGCACGACGACGTAGTAGAGGCCGGCGCGGCTCAGGTAGTCCGCCAGGCCCGGGACATGGCCGCCGGTCAGCAGAGCCTGCTCGACCGCGTCCATGGCGCGCCGGTTGCCCGCGGTGCCGAAGGGGACGTAGTCGCGCTCGGCCCAGCGGGAGTCGGCGAGCACGTCGAGGGGCTCGTCGATGGGGGAGCCCCAGGTGTAGATGCCGTGCGCGGTGGCGGGGACGACGAGGGCGCGGGAGTCCGGCGAGTACTTCTTCAGCCAGTCGGCGGTGGTCTGCCAGTAGCGGGGGAGTTCCTGGAACGAACCGGGTTGCAGGATCGACCCGTTGAGATAGGGCCAGGCGAGTCCGGGCAGGACGAGGACCGCCGCGATCAGCGGGGCGAAGCGCCGGCCGCGCACCGGGCGGGCGCCGCGCGGCTGCGCCGCGACGCCCACCAGATGCGCCAGGCCGAGGGTGAGGGCGAGCGCGAGGCCCGTCTGGAACTTGTAGATGTTGCGGAAGGGGACGAGCCAGCCGTTCAGCCAGTCCTGGACCACGCCGTGGAAGGGCGCCCCGAACGAACCGCCGTACCCGGCGAGGGTGATGAGCGCGACCGACAGGACGGTCAGCACGAGCCAGCGCCGCTCGGGCATGTCACGTCTCGCCAGTCCCGCGAGGCCGAGCCCCGCCGCGAGTGCCGAGCAGACGATGACGATCACCGAGGACGCGACGGACCAGCCGGCCGGCAGCCAGGCCTCGCCGAAGTGCAGATACGCCACCCAGTTGCCGGCGCCGCGCAGCGACTCGGTGGCCGACATGGTGGCCGTCGTGGTCCCCGAAGTCTCTATGTAGGGAAGGAAGTTCTCGCCGTAGACGCCGAGCAGCAGCAGCGCGATCCACCACCAGGCGGTCGCGAGGATCACGCCCGGCACCCACCACGCGACGAGCTTGCGCTGCCGGGGTCCGCGCGGGCGGGACAGCAGATAGAGCCCGACCGGGAGGAGCGACGCGAGGGTCGCGGCCGCGTTCACCCCGCCCATGAAGGGGACGACCAGCGCCGAGCGCAGGGCCGCGATCCGGGCGGTGTACCGCTCGTTCGTGAGCGGCAGCAGGACCCAGGGGAGGAATGCGCCCGGGAGCGCGGCCGCCGAGGTCGACCCGACCACGATCGTGAAGACCGGCCACAGCGCGTACGCGACGGCGGCGAGGAGGCGGGACGCGCCGCTGCCGGTCCGCAGCCGCTCGGCCAGCCGGAGCGCGCCCCAGAAGGCGACGGTCACGATGACCGACAGCCACAGCCGCTCCGCCAGCCACACGGGGAGGTGGACCAGCCGGCACAGGCCGTAGTACGGCAGCATCGGCCAGGCGTAGCCGACGTACTGGTCCTGGAGGCCGCCGAAGCCGCCCCGGTCGTGCCACAGCTGCCCCAGGTCGGAGAGGAACTGCCAGGGGTCGAGCGCGACACCGAGCTTGGTGTCGAAGGTCGTGCGCCCGGGGTGCACGGCCAGGAACAGCACGAACACCACGGCCCAGAATCCCAGCAGCCAGCGCCGGGAGCGCGGCCCCTCCGGGGGGCCTGACGTGCCGGCGCCGGTGCGGACGGCTGCCGGGGGAGGAGCCTGGACCGTGCTCGTCATGGTGGACACCGCCGGAGGATGAGGAGGAGGTTCCAGGTGGCGAACTCGCGCAGCCCCGGCGCCTTGGCGACGGCCTCCGCGAGGAAGGGCCAGTAGCGGGAACGGGCCGAGACGACCGTGATGTCGTCGCGGGCGCGTACCTGCCGCAGGGTGGTGCCGATGTGTACGGCGAAGAGGTTCTCGCCGAGGGTGTGCTTCGCGGGTCTGCCGGTTCGGCGCCGGTAGCGGGCGCGGGCCCGTTCGGCGCCGAAGTAGTGCCAGGGCGCCCACTCGTGACCGCCCCACGGGGACAGCCAGTTGGTGAAGGACACGTAGATGAGCCCGTCCGGACGGGTGACCCGGACCATTTCGCTGAGGAAGGTCTGCGGATCGGCCACGTGCTCAAGGACGTTGGAGGAGAAGCAGACGTCCGCGACGCCGTCCGCGAGCGGTAGCAGATAGCCGTCCGCGACGACGGCCGACTCGGGCGGCTGCGGCCCGAGTTCCCGCAGGTCCGGCTCGAAGAGGTAGGCGTGCGCGCCGCGCCGCCGGAACTCCTCGGTGAAGTAGCCGCCGCCGCCCCCGACGTCCACGACGGTGCGGCCCTCGACGGCCCCGTACGCCGCCTCGACCTGGTCGGCGGCGTCCCGGGCGAGCAGCGCGTAGCAGGACGCCGGGTCGTCCTGTTCACGCAGGAAGGCACGGAAGAGGGCGAGGGAGCGGCGTACGGAGGGATCCTTGAAACCGGTCCCGGCACCGGAACGTTTCCGCTTGCGGTTCGCCATCCGCCCGCCGGTCGGGGGTGTCCGTCCGGTGTCGGTCGGCCCGGTGTCGGTCCGGGCGGCTTCATCGGCGGGCCCGGGGGACCCGGCGGCCGTCACGGTGCCCAGCCCCTCACCGCCTCCGCGGCCACCGCTTCGAACCGGCGGACCGTGTGGTTCCAGCGGTAGCGGGCGGCGCGCTCGCGGGCCGCCCGGCCCATCAGGGTGCGACGGTGGGCGGACAGGGCCAGGGTGCACCAGGCCGCCGCGAAGGAGGACTCACCGCGGGCCAGCACCCCCGTCTCGCCGTCCACGACGGAGTCCCGCAGCCCGGGTACGTCGAAGGCGATCGCCGGGGTCTCGCGCGCGGCCGCCTCGGTGACCACCAGGCCCCAGCCCTCGACCGCCGACGGGTGCAGCAGCAGCCAGGCGGCGCAGAGCAGCCGGTGCTTCTCCGCCTCGGACACATGGCCCGCGAACTCGACTCCGGGGCCCGCGAGTTGTGCCAGACGCTGCCGCTCGGGACCGTCCCCGACGACGACCAGCCGGCCGCCGGTGACCGGGCGGACCCGCTCCCACAGCCGCAGCAGCAGATCGATCCGCTTGTACTCCACGAGCCGCCCCATCGCCACGAACAGCGGCTCGGGCGAGCGCGCGGCACGCGGCCCCGGCTCCTCGACCCCGTTGTGCACGACCCGGATGCGGTCCCGCTCGACCCCGATCGTGTGCAGGGCGTGCGCCGTCGACGGAGAGACGGCGACCAGCAGATTGCCGCGCTGCGCGCCGGCCAGAGCCCAGTGTTCGAGTCTTCGGCCGAGCCGCGCGGCGGGCGCGAGCGGGCCGCCGAACCGCATCGTCCACAGATCCGTGTGCACATGGTTGACCAGGCAGAGCGTGGGACCGTGATGCCACAGAGGTGCGAGATACGGCAGCCCGTTGCACACCTCGACGAGCAGGTCGCAGTCGCCGACCTGACGGTGGAAGGCGGGGCGGGCGCGCAGGAAGTGGCCCAGGTCGCCGCCCGCCGAGACGACCCGGTAGTCGCGGTAGGACGCGGGGCCACCGCACAGCAGGGTGACCTGATGGCCGAGCCGGGTCAGTCCCTCGGCCAGCCGGTCGACGAGGAGTTCGGAACCGCCCGCCGCGGGATTGCCGAGATCACGGCGGGCGAGGAAGACGATGCGGCGCGGGTGTGGGGGGAGCGCCTGAGGGTACTGCGCGGAGCGCGGGGACGCGGTGCGCAGCGGGGACGGCACGTGCTGGGGCATGGGTGCTCCAACTCGTCTCGGGGTGCGGAACTCAGTGTGGGGGGTGGGACGCGGCGCGGATCATCGGTGACCGTGCGGCCTTGGACGCTGCTTTCCGTGGGTGATGCCGTGGGGCCGCCCGGTCGTGGGGGATCGCGGGCGCTTGCTGCAACGGGGCTGTGGACGACCTGTGTTCGGGTGGGGTGGACAGTTTTCGCCGCGCCGTTCGCGTCGGCTACTCACCGGAGTGACAATTTCGGGGCTTTGTGGAGCTGACGGCGCATCACATCGTGAGGGAAGTGGGGGGCGACTCGGACGAATCGGGATCATGCCGCCCACGTACCAGCAAAACGGTACCCACCAGAACCAGGACGCATCCCAGCACACCGGCACCGATCGGCAACGTCTCCCCCAGAAGGCGCAGTTGGCCGCTCTCGGTCTTCGCCTGCTCGACCTGGTCCCGCTGGGTCGCCGCGGTGAACGCCAGCTTCCGGCTGTCCAGGAGCACCGCGGCGTCCTTGTCGCCGCCCGGTGCGCGCAGTGTCTTGCGCGGGCCGACCTGCGCGTAGATCACCCGTCCGGTGCGCTGGTCCACCACGAGTTCGATGAGGTGGTTGGCGTACCACTCCTCGGCGAGCACCTGGCTGCGCTGCGGCTCCCCGACGATCGCGCCCGGCACCAGCCGCGTCCCGGTCCGGGTGGCGGGGACGGCCCCGGTGAACCGGTACCCCTCGTACCCGCGGATCTTCCTGACGCCCTTGTAGTGCAGGGTGACGGGCGCGCCCAGGGAGTTGTCCCACCAGCGGTACCCGCGTTTTTGCACGTCGAAGGGGAATTTCAGATAGGCCTCGCCCTCGAAGTACGGGCTCTCCTGGCAGCAGTGCGCCGGCTGGTTGGACCTCCGGTCGGTGACCCAGCGGCCCGGCATGAACTCCAGGGCGTCGTGCGGGTCGGCCGCGGGCAGCGACCTGTCCGTGTCGACGGTCGTCGTCACGTCCCAGACGGCCTTCCCGCTGCGCTCGCTGTCGGCGACGTCACCGCGCACCACCTGGGTGACGGTGATGTTCCGGCCGGGCACGGTCTCGACCTTGTCGACGTCGAAGACGCTGCCGGTGCCGGTGTAGACGGCGGTCGTGTCGATGTCGATCGGATTCACGGCGGCACGTGGCTCCACGTACCAGACGAGCAACGGGGCCAGCACGAGGAGGAAGGTGCCGAGGCCGACGAGGATCAGGGAGACGGGTGAGAACTTCCGGCGCATCCGGGCACTCCAGGGGCGTGAGGAGGCTCGACGCACGAGGGATATCTGGTGGTACGAGGTGATACGGATGCGTCGACACCAAGGGAGAAAGTGCACGTGCGGTATGGGCCGGGAACCGTAGGCGCACCCTTGACGGAGTGTCAATGCATTGTCGAGACTGGCTCCTGCCGGGCGGGGCCGGCATGGGCTGTGTCCGCGGGACCACTCGACCGGTGGCCGCGCGGTCCCTGGGTGGGGACGACCTCCGACCGAGAGGCTGACCCTGCGATGTCCAGACTGCTCGCCGCCGCACTCACCGTCGTTGTCGCCGCCGCGCTCGCCGTGGGCGCCGCGCTCGGCGTCGTGGCGCTGCTCGACGCGACCCCCGACCAGCCGAACACCCCGCTGATCACCTACGAGAATGCCGGCCAGGAGCGCTGACCGTGTCGAGCCGCGGAGGCGCACGGCCGGCGCCGGCGCGCGAGGACGAAGGCCCCGTCCGGCCGGGCGGGGCGGAGATCCCGGGGGCGCGCGGAGACCCCGGCGAAGCGGGACCCGGACGCGGTCGCCCTCCCGGCGACGGCGGCGACGTCCCGGACGCGGACCGAACGGCGCAGAACCGCCCGGCAGCCGCCACCACGCGCTCGGCCTGGCACGACGTTCCGCGCCTCAAGGTGCGCCAGTTCGCGACGATCGCCATGGCCGAGGCGCCGGTGCTCGCCGAGGAGATCCTGCGCGAGATCCGCCGCGAGTACCCGCACCTGCCCCTCGTCCTCGACGACTCCGGCGAGCCCATGGCCCTGGTCGGCATACGCCGTGCCATCGAGGTCTTCGTGCAGCACCTGGAGACGGCGGAGGGCCGCCCGCGCGTCCACCCCGAGGTCTTCCAGGAATTCGGCCGGGGCGAGGGCATGCACGGCCGCACCCTCGACGCGCTCCAGGCGATCTACCGGCTGGGGGTCAGACTCGCCTGGCGGCGGTTCGCGGAGATCGGGCAGCGCGTCGACATCCCGCCCCCGGCGATGTACGAGCTCGTCGACGCGGGATACGAGTACCTGGACGGTCTCGTCGACCAGTCCGTGCGCGGCTACGCCGAGGCGGCCGCCCGGCAGGCCGGGGAGCGGCTGCGTCTCCAGCGGCGCCTGATGGAACTCCTGCTTTCCGAGGACCACACCCGGGGCGACCTCGCCGAGGCGCTCGTCGAACGGGCCGCCCGGATCGGCTGGCCGCTGCCCGGCCGGCTGGCCGTCGGCGTGCTGCTGCGCCCGGCCCGGGAAGCCGTCGCGCCCGCCGTCGGACCGAGCGTGCTGCTCGACATGGAGTACGAGCAGCCGCGCATGGTCGTGCCCGAGCCGGACTCCGCGGGCCGCCCCGAGCTGCTGCACCGGGCGCTGACCGGATGGGCCGGGGCGATCGGACCGCCGGTCCCGCTGGCCGACGCCGCGAAGTCGCTGCGCTGGGCGGATGCCGCCGTACGCCTCATGGAGCGGGGGCTGCTCCCCGCCGGCGAGGTCCTGCTCTGCACGGAGCACACCGAGGCGCTGGTCCTGCTCCAGCCCGAGGAGCTGATCGACGATCTCGCCCTGCGCTGCCTGGAACCCCTCGCCCACTGCGGGCCCACCCATGGCCGCAGGCTCGCGGAGACGCTGCTGGCGTGGCTGGAGACACGGGGCGGCGCCCCCGAGGTCGCGGCCCGGCTCGGTGTCCATCCGCAGACCGTCCGGTACCGCCTCCGGCAGATCAGGGAGCTGTGGGGCGACGAGATCGACGACCCCGACCGGCGGTTCGAGCTGGAGCTGGTGCTGCGTGCGCAACGCCTGCGGGGCGAACTGGGAGACCCCCACCCCCGCCGCTGACCGGGCCGCCGCCGGCCGCCGCCGACCTCGGATTCCTCCGCGTGCCACCGATCCCGCCCGCCGGGCACGGACCCCGCCCCTCGCCTGCCCGCCCGCCCGCCGGGCACGGACCCCGCCCCTCGCCTGCCCGCCCGCCCGCCGGGCGCGGACCCCGGCCTTCGCCTGTCCCCTCGCTGGGCACGGACCCCGCCCTTCGCCTGTCCGCCCGCCCGCCGGGCGCGGACCCCGGCCTTCGTCTGTCCGCCCGCCGGGCGCGGACCCTGCACTTCCCCTGTCCGCCCGCCGGGCGCCGACCACGGCCTCTCCCGTCCGCCGTGCCGGGTGCCGGGTGCCGGGTGCCGAGGCTCGGTGCGGCGCATGTCACGGGCTCTCCGGGCCGGGACCGATGCCTCAACCCATTGCCCGGCCAAGCTCATTATGACTAGCCTGTGTTCGTCATCCCGATCGTCTGTTGAAATTTCGAACATTAGGGAGGGGGCCGGTTGTGGGACGCCTTGTACCTGCCGTGACCCGAGCTCTGGACATACTGGAGCTCTTCCTCGACGGGGACGGGACTCTCTCCGCCCCCGACATCGTGCGCAGACTCCAGCTGCCGCGCACGACCGTGCACGAACTGGTGACCACCCTCGCCGCCCGCTCGTACATCGTGCAGGTGCCCGGCCAGCCGGGACGCTACCGGCTCGGCGTGCGCCCGTACCAGCTCGGCAGCCGTTACGCCGAGCAGCTCGACCTCGCGGCCGAGGGCCAGCAGGTCGCCCGCTCCGTCGCCGAGACCTGCGACGAGACCGTGCACGTGGCGATCCTCGAGGGCACCGACGTCATCTACATCGCGAAGGTCGACTCCACGCACGCCGTCCGGATGGTCTCGGCCGCCGGCCGCCGTCTTCCCGCGCACTGCACCTCCGTCGGCAAGATGCTGCTCGCCTCCCTGTCCGAGCCGGAGCTGACCTCGCGGGTCCCCGACGACGCCGACCTCGTCGCGATGACCCCCAACAGCATCACCGAGCCGGGCGCCCTGCGCGAGGCCCTCGCCGAGATCCGCGCTCGCGGGATCGCGGTGGAGAGCCGTGAGTCCAACCCGGACGTCAGCTGTGTCGCCGCCCCGGTGCGCGACCGCGCGGGACACGTCGTCGCCGCGCTCTCCATCTCCGTACCGATGATCCGCTGGAGCGACGAGCGCCGCGTCGAGCTGGAGCAGCTCGCGGCGAAGGGCGCGGCGGAACTGTCCGAGCGGCTCGGCCACCGGAACGTGGGATGACGGCCGTCGAGGTCGCGGTCCGCGCGCACGCGGCCCTCGGTGAGGGTCCGACCTGGGACCCCGTCGCGCGGCGGCTCATCTGGGTCGACGTCCTCGGCTCCCGGGTCCACACCTACGACCCCGCCTCCGGCCGCCGCACGGTGCTGGCCACCGAGCAGCACGTGGGCGCCGCCAAGCCCCGCGCGGGCGGCGGCCTGGTGGTCAACCTCCGCGACGGCGTGGGCCTCTACGGTCCCGCGGGGTCCGGAGAGTTCCGCTGGCTGCACCGGGAGCCCGTGCCCGGCCGCCGGGCCAACGACGCGGCCGTCGCCCCCGACGGCTCGTTGTGGTGCGGCACCATGCGCTACGACGAGGCGCCGGGCGGGGGCACGCTGTCGCGGTTCGACCCCGACGGCACGGTCCGCCCGATCCTCGACGACGTCGCCGTGAGCAACGGCACGGGCTGGAGCCCCGACGGCCGCCGTGTCTACTACGTCGACTCGCCGACCCGCCGCATCGACGTCTTCGACATGGGCGACGACCGGCTCCCCGTCGGCAGGCGCCCGTTCGCGACCGTGGAGGACGGGTTCCCCGACGGTCTGACCGTGGACGCCGACGGCTGCGTCTGGGTGGCCCTGTGGGACGGCGGAGCGGTCCGCCGCTACACGCCGGACGGCGTCCTGGACCGGGTCCTCGAACTGCCGGTCCGCCGCCCGACCTCGTGCGCGTTCGGCGGCGCCGACCTCACCGACCTCTACATCACCACCGCCCGTACGGGCCTTACGGCACCGCACCCGATGTCCGGCTCCCTGCTCGTCGTCCCGGGCGCGGGCAAGGGCCTGCCGCAGCCGGCGTTCGCCGGATAGCCGACGCCTCCGATCCCGCCGCGAGCCCCGTCCAGGTGCCGGTCACCGGGCGGGGACTCGCGTTTTCGCGCCCCGTTTTTTGTGCAAACCATTGACGAGTAAGCGCTTCCTGTCTACGGTCCCGTTCGAAGTCGCGATCAAGGAGCGTCCCGGCGTCGCGGACTGATCATGCGTGGCCTTCGTCAACGACCCCGCCCGCCGCGACGAAAGGACACCATGCGCACCGCCCGCTTCGTCCTCGACCCCGCCTTCACCATCGGTGAGGTCAACCCCCGTCTCTTCGGCTCCTTCGTCGAGCATCTCGGCCGCTGCGTCCACACCGGCATCTTCGAACCCGGTCATCCGGCCGCGGACGCCGAAGGCCTGCGCACGGACGTGCTGGAGCTGGTCCGCGAACTCGGTGTCACAGTCGTCCGCTACCCCGGCGGCAACTTCGTCTCCGGCTACAACTGGGAGGACTCGGTGGGCCCCGCCGAGGAGCGGCCCCGCAGGCTGGACCTCGCCTGGCGCTCCACCGAGTCCAACCGCTTCGGGATCGGCGAGTACATCGACTTCCTGAAGAAGATCGGCCCGCAGGCCGAGCCGATGATGGCCGTCAACCTCGGCACCCGGGGGGTCGTCGAAGCCCTGGAACTCCAGGAGTACGCCAACCACCCCTCCGGGACGGCCCGTTCCGATCTGCGGATCGCGCACGGCGACAAGGACCCGTTCGGCATCAGGCTGTGGTGCCTCGGCAACGAGATGGACGGCCCCTGGCAGACCGGCCACAAGACCGCCGAGGAGTACGGCCGGCTCGCCGCCGAGACCGCCCGTGCGATGCGGCAGATGGACCCGGACCTCGAACTCGTCGCGTGCGGCTCCTCCGGGCAGGGCATGCCGACCTTCGCCGCCTGGGAGTCGACGGTCCTGGAGGAGACGTACGACCTCGTCGACCACATCTCCCTGCACGCCTACTACGAGGAGACCGACGGCGACCGGGACTCCTTCCTCGCCTCCGCCGTCGACACCGAGTCGTTCATCGAGAACGTGGTGGCCACCTGCGACCACGTGGGCGCCCGCCTCAAGTCGGCGAAGCGGATCAACCTCTCCTTCGACGAGTGGAACGTCTGGTACCAGAACCGGCCCAACCCGCACCCGGTGGAGGACTGGCAGGAGGCCCCGCGTCTGCTGGAGGACGTCTACAGCGTCACGGACGCGGTCGTGTTCGGCTCGCTGCTCATCGCGCTGCTGCGGCACGCGGACCGGGTGACCGTCGCCTGCCTCGCCCAGCTCGTCAACGTCATCGCGCCGATCATGACCGAACCGGGCGGCCCGGCCTGGCGGCAGACGACGTTCTATCCGTTCGCGCAGGCCTCGGCGCACGGGCGCGGGCAGGTCCTCGACGTCCGGGTGGAGTCACCGACGCACACCACCCGCAAATACGGGGAGGCGGACCTGCTGCACGCCACCGCGGTGCGCGCCGAGGACGGCTCGGTCACCGTCTTCGCCGTCAACCGCAGCCAGACCGAACCGCTGCCGCTCGAAGTCGCCCTGAACCGGATGGGGCTGACGACGGTGGTCGAGCACAGCGCGCTCGCCGACGCCGACCCGGACGCCACCAACACCCTGCACGGCCAGGAGCGGGTCACCCCGCACCCGGTCGAGGGGACCACGCTCCGGGACGGCACGCTGAACGCCGTCCTGGAGCCGCTGTCCTGGAACGTGATCCGGCTGGTCTAGGACGTGCCCCGGGCGGTCGTGGGGCCGGGGGAGTCCACCGGGGTCACCGGTACTCCTCCGGCCGCGCTGCCCAGCAGCGTCAGCTCCACCCGGCCGGGACCGGCGGGTGTGGTCCCGTCGGACAGCACGGCGAGGGCCAGTGTGTTGGGCCCCCGTGTGCGCAGCACCCCGTTCGGGAGGACGAACGTGTGCTGGGGCCCTACGTCGTTGATGTACTGGCCCATGTTCCAGCCGTTCAGGAAGATCTGGACGCGATAGGCGCGGGCCGGGTCGTCGGTCAGGGTGAGGCCGATCGAGGCGTCCACACCGCTGTCGACGGCGAGCCGGAAGCCGGTGCGGTACCAGGTGACCCCCTGCCGCCGCTCGGCGCGCGGGAAGTCGACCACCTTCCAGCCGCCGTCCGCGAACCCCGGCAGATGCCAGCCGTGCCGCTCCCCGTGCAGACCTCCGGTGTTGAGCGGTCCACGCACCGGATCGGGGGCCGCCGCGCCCTGGACGCGCCAGTCGACGGTGGGAACGGCCCCGGCGAAGGTGACGGCCGTCAGTCCCCGGGCCACCTTGTGGGAGTCGTCGGCCTTGCCGTCCTGGTCGTGCTGCATGCGCCGGACCAGGACGGACAGCACATGGGGCTGCCCGGCCCGCGGCCGGACGGGGAAGGCGGCGGTGGCCGCCCAGGTCCCCTGCCGCACGGTCTTCTTGTCCGGCACCGGCATCCGGTGCGTGCCCAGTGGCTCCCCGTCCAGCCAGGCCATCAACAGCCCCTGGGCGCCCGCGACATAGGAGAGGGACACCGACTCGGCGTCGCCCGCGTCCGCGAAGTGTCCCCGGTACCAGACGTCGCCGTAGTGGAAGCCGTAGTCGTCGGCGAACAGCACGGGCTGCCCGGCGGGCACCGGCGTGACGCTGTACGAGGACTTCTTGTCCGCGACCCGCCACGTCGTGTCGTCGTGATCGGCGGCCGACTCGGGATTCCCCTCGGACCGGCGCCAGGTGGTCAGGGCGGGCAGCCGCACCTGCGGCACACCGGCCAGCGGCTGCTCGGCCCGCAGACTCCCGGAGGTCGTGGCACGGGCTCTCAGCGTGCCGTGGTTCCAGACGAGTTCGCTCATTCCGCGTGGCCCCCACACCTCCAGATCCGCCGCCCGCACCGTGTCCCCGGTGAGATGGAGGGTCGTGCCGCGCAGGGCCGCCGTGCGCAGCAGCGCCGGGCCGCGCACCAGTACCGGACCCGACGGGGTGTCGTACCGCCACAGCAGGCGGGAGCTCTCGTCGTCGGCGAGCAGCAGCAGGAGGGGAGCGGCGATGCCGCCGCCCTCCACCAGGACCCGGGTGATGCCGCCGAGCCGGGCGTCGATCCGCAGGACTCCGTCCCGGTAGGTGTGCCCGGCGTTCCCCTCCAGCACGGTGACCGTCGGCTCGCTCGCGGACTCCAGGCAGGTGTGCGTCGACTCGCCGGCCCGGCCCGTGAACACCGCGATGTCCTGCCGCCCGGCGGTCAGCCACAGCATCGGCTGGGCGGTGGAGTACCGGAGCGTGCGCCGCCCGAGGGCGATGCCGGCGGCGAGCAGGCGGGCGTCGAGGCCGGGCACCGGCACCGCGACGGTCGTCCCCGCGAGCGGGACGGAGGCGACGGCCTCGGTGGACGAGTCGTTGCGCAGCACGTGGAAGTGCGCCTTCGTGTCCGGGTTGACCAGGTGGTACGCCTTGATGCCGAGGTCGGCACCCGTGTCGTCGCCGGGGATCGCCTCGGCCCGGTCCAGCTTCGCGAGGTCGGGCACCGAGTGCAGCAGCTGGCCGATCTGGTGCATCGGGACGAGCTTCTCGGTCGGCTGCCGGGCCTCGTCGAAGGCGGCCCCGTAGTCGTACGAGGTGTAGACGATCGGCGCGGGCAGCCAGCCCCAGGACGTGCCGCCGAAGGTCATGTAGACGTTGTGGACCGTGATGCCGTTGGCGAGGTTGGTGAGGTAGAAGCGCCGCTCGTAGGCCGCGTCCCGGGTGCGGCGGGACTCCGCGTACCCCTTGCCGTCGAACTCGGCCCCGCCCCATGGATCGAACCAGCCGCCACCGAACTCGGCGATGAAGCCCGGGGTGTCCGGGCTGGCGGTCGAGCCGCCCTTCACGCCGCCGGTGCCGAAGTGACCCCAGTCCGGTGGCGTCTTGAAGGGGGACGGGTAGCCGTCGAATCCGTAGAGGTAACGCCCTCGCTCGCCGCCCGTGTCGAAGGTGCCGGGGGCCCAGTGGCCGTTCCTGCCCTTGTCGTTGTGGAAGAGCGGCACGTCGATGCCGTCCGCCCGCACCTTGGCGTGGAGGTGCGCCATGTAGTCGCGGCCCGCGGCTTCGGTCACATGGTTGTCGTACTCGTTCTCCAGTTGGTAGAGGACGATCGTGCCGCCGCCGTCGGTGTAGAGGTGGCGGGTGGCGATGCGGTCGACGGCGGTCAGCCAGGCGTCGACGTGCGTGAGATACGTCGGGTCGGAGGTGCGGGCCGTCCCCCGGGTGACGGTCAGCCAGCCGGGGAAGCCGCCCGCGTCGACCTCGGCGTTGATGTACGGGCCCGGGCGCAGGATGACGTACAGCCCGGTCTCCGCGGCGGTCCGCAGGAACAGGTCGAGGTCGCGGACCCCGGTGAAGTCGAACTGCCCGGGGGCGGGCGAGTGGTAGTTCCAGGCGACGTAGATGCTGATCGTGTTGTAGCCGTGGGCGCGCAGCTTCTGCAGGACGTCCCGCCACAGGGACGGGCTCGGCAGCCGGAAGGGGTGGATCTCCCCGGACCAGATCACCAGGCGCCTGCCGTCGATCAGCATCGAGTAGCGGTCAAAGCCCACCGTGTGCGCTCTGCCGTCGGCGGTGGGCGGTGCGGGCGCGGGCCCGGTGGGTGCGAGGGGCGCCCTTCCGGCCGCGTACGCCTCGATGCCCCCGCTGCCGCTCAGCGAGAAGCCGAGCGCGGTGGTGCCGGCGAGTGCGCTGAAGGTACGTCTGCTCAACACCATGCGGGTCCTCCCGGGGACGGCGATGGAATTCCCCCTGCTCGGACCGGGTCCGAGAGCCCGGGGGAACGTGCGGCCATTGTCCACAGGGTCGGGTCATTCGATGGTCATATGAGGTTCTCGGCGCGGGCGGATTACGCGGTATGGGCGGTACGTGTGGTGCGGGCGGCGTCGGAGACCGCGGCGTGGCGGGGTGTCCGCGCCCGGCGGCGCGGCAGGCGCAGGTCC